>NZ_DBLZAX010000014.1:0-105665 GCF_057607445.1 Xylanibacter sp.
CATTGCTCCGAGGAGTTATTGACATACCATTCTTCCTCTTTAGGCTGACTAAAATTTATGCGTAATATTTTCTTTCCCCACTATTTATCGGGTGAGCCATTATTTGTTGTAACGTGTAACATAATGCAAAAACACAAGAACACTCTTGGGTTAATAATTGTGAAGTGAACCATTGTGAACTTGATTTGCAGATTTAAATGCTCTATTTTTGTTAAATAAATATTGAAGGACACAAATTTGATAAGATAATAATGAAAAACAAAATACCGACTATATCTATAACCGCCATATGCCTTTTGGCATTAATCGTATTGTCATCCGGTATTCAGTCGGAGAAAGGAGGAAAAATGCAGCAGAAATATTATTATTGTGAGTATTGTGGTCATCGCTTTCCGTCAGTGCGCCTGCTGACTTCAGCCCCATGTGTCCGCCATCCCGACGGCCCGAACAAAGGTCGCCACAAGCTGTATGAAGGCACGGAGAAGAGCGAATACACCTGTAAATATTGTGGTCGGAAGTTCCCGTCGATAATGCTGATGACAGCAGCACCGTGCGTAAATCATCCAAAAGGTCCGAATAAGGGCAACCACTCTCCGGCGCTGTGAAAATAACATGGCTCTTTAGTTTTACTGAAATTTCCGTTCAAGTTATTGACCTTATGCTTTAGTATGGCATATCATAGGCGTATCTTTGGAATTGAAAATTAATGTATAACGTAAAAAATAAAGATTATGTTAAGAGGATTTATAAAATTTCATTGCACCGAGTGTGGTAATAACTTCATTGGTCCGGATATAGAATATGCTGCAACCATATTTTCAATGCCACTGCGATGTCCAAAATGCCAAAGTATCAGGACTTTGCCAAAAGGTTATTTAACTCAGCCTAATAATCTTAAATTTTATAAGAGTATTTGGGAGAGATATGAGAATAAGTAATTCAAAATAAACATTAGTAGACACTAATGATGTTTTATATATGATTAAATGAATATGAATATTTCAGAGTATGAAATAAAGTCATCCAAGTCATACCAACTTGCAGAAAGGATTACGCGGTTGATGGATAAATATTATCTTGATGCAGTGTTGGGCTTTTTGCTTGAAGGATTTGGTGACTTGCTCACACAGTTGCTTACGCTGCCTTACATTTATGTCAGTGCAGTTAAGATACGGTCGGTGCCGTTGACACTGGCGGTGATTTATAATGCGCTGTGCGATATCGCGATGGGACTTATTCCATTTTATATTGGTGATGTCATTGACGTGTTCAACAAGTCGTTTGTCCGAAATTTTAAACTGATTGTCGGATTTGTTGAAGGCGACAAAAAGGTTATAAGTGAGATAAACCGCAAGGCGGTGAGGATGGCTGTTCTCATAGTTATGCTGTGCGTAATTATTTATTTCCTTGTGTTGCTGACAATAAAGGTGATGACATGGTTTTGGCACGTTATTGCAGGGCTGTTTTAGTTAAACTGAAAATAGAATAAGCTATATGATTTAGAATGGAAACATGCGGAGATTTTAATATAATTTCTTTTGGCCCTTTTAATTTTAGTATGGCTCATAAGTTAATTCAAATATGATTTATAGAAAATGAATTATAAGCAATTTGAAGATAATATTTTTGCTGAATGGCGGAAGCGTTCTGTCGCCAACGGTGATGGCTGCGAACTAGCACCTGACGGACTGCTTTATCGTGGACGGTTTGTTTATAAAGACGGCTATTGGAGCCGTGAACCGGGCAATGAGAATGCTATATGGGAGCGTGCCAAGAGGCGTGTGTTGATACTTACTAAAGACCTTAATGATGAGGAAGCGTGGGACATACGTGCGGAGACAGGACGCAACAACTTCTCTGGCGAAAATAATGTTGTGGTTTCTGCACCGTTCTATAAGAACCTCATGCGCTGGGTTTACGGATTGCTGACGATCGATGCCAACGGACATGCCAAGAAGTTTGCAGAAATAGACAGACAAGATGTTTATCGGCCATTTTATGACCAGGCACCCGTAGCCCGTGTAAACTGCAAAAAACAAGTAGGTAAGAGCAGTATCGAAACTTCTGTGTTGAAGTCGTATATGGAGCGTTATAAAGACTTGCTGGTGAAACAGATTGCTGCCTATGACGCAAACATTCTTTTATGTTGTGGCGCTTCTGGGGCAATAAAGGATTTTGTCGCAGAGAATTATCTTACAGACTTGCTAAAACTGAACAACTGGGTATATTATTCTCCACGAACCCGTAAGATGGTTATTGACAGCTGGCATCCAACCTATACAGGTGATACGCACGAAAAAATGTATTCAGACATGATGTCGGGCGTTGAAGAAGCGTGGAGCCGGATTAAGCTTTAAGTTATAAAAGTAATATTATCATGAGACTTGTCTGTCAGTGTTTCAGATTGTATGTTGTTGACAGTGTGTACAACACCTTACTTTCCGAAATGCTGACAGATTTTTTTGATGCCAACTACGGCATTATGTAAATTACGACAGAGATTTTTGAAATAAGAAAATCTTGAAAGAGAATATGTTACAATATAGCAAATTCTTTAGGTGTCACTGCAGCGGTCGGCGCAGCATGTTGATGTAATCTTGGTGATATCGAACATGTAAAAGTAGAAAAATATTTTGGTTGTGCTTTATTTTGGCATAGCTAATGGCAATCTTTGCATCCGTGAAACATAATTGTGTGGCTTGGATGTACACGGAAAGGCTGTTAAATAGGTAGCTTTGTCTGAAAAAGACGGAACAGACACCAGGCTCATACAATTTGGAGATGATAAAGCAAAAACATAAAGGATGTATAAGATGGGAGAATTAAAAGTGAAAACAGAAACAGGCGAACAGACAGAAAAGACAGAGAAGAAAGAAAAGCTGACATTGATGACGGCTATGGATAATATCGTAGAGCTCTCTGAAGGTTCAAACCTGAGCGATGAGTTTTATGAGAAGGCAAAACGTTATATCAGTTATGTGTGCCGTAAATTGTCCGTGAACAAAGTACAAGCCGTGCTGCTGTCGCTGTTTGTAGACAACTGCTGGGACAGAGATGTCGAACTCCGAACTTTGGCAGAATATCTGAAATGCCGTATGGTAAGGATGATAAACTACAGCACTGAGATAGACGAGCTTTTAAAAAGAAAGATGATACGCATAAAAAACAGACGTGGTGAAACAACATACGCCATGGGGCCTGATGTGATAGATGCGTTTAAGCATAATGAGGCATTTGTGCCGGCTGAGCCTAAGTTCCTTACTTGCGATGAGTTGTTTTGTGAGATTTACAGTCTGTTTGAATCTCGTGTTTATGATTATTTGCCGTATGAAGAATTTATTTCAGAATTATTCAGTTTGCTTGAAACAAACAGAAATCTCGAGTTTGTAAAGCAGTTGCGTACCTATAAACTTATCTGCGACCATACTGTAAATGACGAAGGCATAATATTTGTTTTCTGGGCAAGTCGTTTAGTTTGTGACAACGATTACAACCTGGACACGCAAAGTTTTAGAGACTTATTCAAGAATAGGGCTATTGCAAATAAGCTGAAGGGTAAGCTCTCTCGAGGCGAAAGCATGCTGCAAAAGAACGGACTGATTCAATTCTGTAATGAAGACGGACTGGTCAACCACGAGAAATATAACCTGACGGTAAAGGCTAAACAGGAGTTTCTGTCAGAGCTGAACATGAATTTGAACGCTACGACCAGATTCAAAGAGCTGATAAAGCATGAAGACATAACGGAGTGCAAGATGTACTATAACAAACGCGAAAGCCGTCAGGTCGAGCAGCTGAAAGAGTTGCTCACCGAAGAAAGATACACCAAAGTGTGCAGCGAATTAAAGAGAGTAGGAATGCGCTCAGGCTTTACGTGCTTGTTTTATGGCGCACCTGGAACGGGAAAGACTGAAACTGTTATGCAGCTGGCTAAGGCAACACACCGTGATGTGATACAGGTGAATTATGCTGAACTGAAAAGTTGCTGGGTTGGCGAGAGCGAGAAGAATGTGAAAAACCTTTTTGACCGTTACCGTACATTGGTGAACTCTTCAGATATAACACCAATCCTGCTTTTTAATGAGGCCGACGCTCTGATTGGTATCAGGCAGAAAGGTGCCGACAGGGCTGTGGAAAAGATGGAGAACTCAATACAGAACATAATTCTTCAGGAGCTTGAACTGCTTGAGGGCATATTCATAGCCACGACGAATCTTACGGAGAATATGGACAAAGCCTTTGAGCGCCGCTTCCTTTATAAGATAGAGTTCGAAAAGCCGAGCATTGTGGCACGATGCGGCATCTGGAAGAGCATGATACCTATAATCAGTGACGAAGATATATGCTATCTGGCTTATCATTATGATCTTAGCGGCGGGCAGATTGAGAACGTTGCGCGCAAGCAGGCCATCGACCTCATCCTCTATGGAAAAGAGAAAATGAGTCTGGAATATATAAAGGAGAAATGTGACGAAGAACTGATACACAAAAATCCGATGCCGAGAGTTGGATTCATTAGTGATGCAGGAATATCACGAAAGACATCGTAATATAAATTGACATTTAAATAAGAATAAAATATGACACAAGATCTTTTTGACAAATACATCTGGCTGGTTGACACCATCTACCGTGCCCGGAACATAACCTTCGAGGAGATAAACGAGCGGTGGCTGCGCTCGCAGCTAAGCGAAGGCGTAGACTTGCCTCTGCGCACGTTTCATAACTGGCGCAAAGCCATAGAGAAAGTGTTTGACATAAATATTGAATGCGACCGCCGGCACGGCTACTATTATTACATCGAGAATGCCGAGGACATGGAGCGTGGCGGAATACGCAACTGGCTGCTCAATACGTTTGCGGTGAACAATCTTATAAATGAGAGCCATCATCTGAAGCGGCGCATATTGTTTGAGGAAATACCGTCGGGCCGGGATTATCTTGCACCGGTGATAGAGGCTATGCGCGACAGCCTGAAGATAGAGATAAGCCATAAGGGATACTTTGACGGCGAGGCTAAGGTTTATACCATAAGTCCTTATTGCGTCAAAGTGTTCAGGCAGCGGTGGTATGTCGTGGGACTATGCGACGAGCGCAATGCCGTGAGGACATTCTCGCTCGACAGGATATTAAGGCTTGACACCACAGACAATAAGTTTACATATCCAAAGGACTTCGACCCTGAAGCATGGTTCTCAAGCTGTTTCGGAATAATAACTGAAGACATCAAGCCGGAACGGGTACGCATAAAGGTGTACGGCCGTCAGCGTATGTATCTGCGTTCGCTTAGACTTCACTCTTCGCAGACCGAGACGGAAACATATTCAGACTATTCCGTATTTGAGTATTACATAAAGCCGACGTTCGATTTCCGTCAGGAACTGCTTTCACGCGGCGGGGCGGTCGAGGTGTTGTCGCCCGGATGGTTTCGCGACGAGATGGCTGACGAAGTGGCAGACATGGCTGTTGCCTATGGGCTGATAAAAAAATAGCAGCATATTTATGAAAACAAAAGTATGAACGCGCATGGGGTTGTTGCAGCGTTCATACTTTCTTTTTATATTCAAAATTAAAGCATTATTTAGGGTTTCCAGGTTTATATCATTTTAGGTCTTGGGGTTATATCATTTTAGATTTGGAATTTATTTTTTATAAGAAACCTACAATTTTGAACTTAAATGCTCCGTTAGAAGTAATTTTCTCGTAAACCACTCCGCCGAATGCATAGCCTATTCTGCCGTGCGGACGCTTAACCGTTACATAGCCGGTGGGCAGACTTGGCACAATCATTCCGATTGACGGCTTTACCACAACGTATGTGCCGCCCCTGTCGCAATAGTAACGTCCGTGTGAGTAGATGTACGGCCTGTGGTTATGATGTATCACCACTCCAGGCGGGCGTCCGTGCGGCGGCGGAGCAGGGCGCTTTTTGTGATGATATTTTTTATGTGGCGGTGCCTTGTGGTGATGTTTCTTATGGTGTTTGGGCTGAGTTATATACGATGTCTCAGTCAGTGTAGAGGCTCCTGTTGTTGCGCATGTGAGCGTCAGAAGCATTAGCAGCGATAATAGTCTGAATCTTCTCATAGCGTAGTCTCCTTTTATTTTGTTATTGTTTTTTTTCCTGTCTCAGTCTCTGTTTCCAGTCAGCTCAGACATTTTTGTTATTTTTCTGTTGCAAAGATAGGCGTAAAATATCTATAAACAGAATTGTTTTCCCTACAAGTGGTTAGGGATTTCCCTAAGCTTTATATGGATTATGGTAGGGTTGGCTGTTTTATGGCTTCGGATATAACATTCTTGTTGCGTAAAATATAAGGCTGATGTTCCACATGTTTTCATCTTCCGTAAAAAACTTTGGCTTATATTATTTTTAGCTCTTTGGCAATTCTGCAGGCCTCAATAGAGTTTCTCACTTGAAGTTTGCTCAGGATATCTTGCCTATGACGACTGACAGTATTAATACTTATGTGCAACATTTCTGCTATGTCCTTGCTTGTCAATCCCTTGTCGATTAAACTTAAAATATGCTTTTCCCTTGTTGACAGAATGTTGTCTTTATTTTGGGCTTCCGGTTGGATTGTGTGGCCGTCTGAAGAATCGATAATTACGCATCTCTCCGAAAAATCTATAACCATAGGGCTATAAAGGCATAAGGCCATATGTAACGTTTCGCATGAAGTTCCAAAAATATAGAACATGCGGTGTATTACTGGGATGTAGCTGTTTGTGGTTGTCCTCATGCGGAGTTTGCTCATCAGATAATAGTCTGCCCTCTTTTTCCTTGGCTGTTGTTTTATGAAGTGCAGAAAGCAAAGTTCATGAAGATGTTTGTCTGCCAGGTCGTCAGGATGAATACGGCTGAATATGTCTTCCTCCCAGATAGAGGCCATTGTCATTTCACTGACATCTCTGCCAAGACCGAATATATGAGAAAATTTGCCATAGAATATATAGCTGACTTTAGCACGCAAGTCGCTCAGTACGGCAATGGCATTTTCTATTTTTGCATAGTTGTATGCCGTGTTGATTAATTCTGCTGTAGCGCTGTCGTAGGCTTTGTCTTTTGAGAAATCCTGTTTTGCGAATTCTTTGTTCAATATGTCTATGGTGTTCTTCATTTTGCAGAAAAAATGGTTATTTTTAATTATTGCGAGTCAATGGTCAATGCTTTACATTTGCAAAGATAATCAAAAAGAATATTTCTTATGATAATTGAAAAGATTAAAAGACTTATGTTGTTATGTGGATCAATGTTTGCCGCTTCATTAACAGGAACGGCGCAGTCGTTAGACAAGATGCAATGGTTTAACGAGCCGGAACAATGGGAGATAAAAAATAATTCGCTTGTTATGGATGTTACACCACACACAGATTATTGGCGTATCTCTCACTACGGATTTACGGTAGACGATGCCCCGTTCTTATACACTATACGCGGGGGCGAGTTTGAAGCAAAGGTCAAGATATCGGGTGACTATAAAACACGTTTTGATCAGGCAGGACTGATGATCCGTATTGACCACGAAAACTATATCAAGGCCGGAATTGAGTTTGTAGACGGCAAGTATAACCTCAGCACAGTAGTAACCCATCATACAAGCGACTGGAGCATAATTCCGCTTGACAAGCCTGTTGAGTATGTATGGATTAAGGCTGTAAGAAGGCTCGATGCTGTTGAGATATTCTATTCGTTCGACGACAAGAACTATACGATGATGCGCAATGCATGGCTTCAGGATAATCATCCTGTAATGGTTGGACTGATGGGAGCTTGTCCAGACGGTGACGGATTTAAAGCCATGTTTGAGAACCTCTCGATAAAGCATCTGCCTGACATGCGTCGTATGCAATGGCTTGAAAAGAACAGCAATAAATAATTTTGACATTATTTGCATTCTAAATATAATTTGAATTATTGCAGCGTATGTAATTATTTTTGATATATTGATGAGCCTTTCTGTGTTTTTAAATATGTAAGATATTCGCGCTGATGTGTGTCAGAATGATATTGTAGCTTTGTCTGGTTTTTAAGATGAAATAGAATTTAAATCAATGCAAAATGCTTTATGATGATAGATAATATTTACAAACCATGTTAAATGGTAAGGATTTGAATGGTAAATGGCCGCTTTATGAGTGAAAACATACCTGTTCTGTGCTCATAAAACGGCCGTTTTTATTGCCTTTTTCAGTGGTTTTTAGGCCTTTTTCATGTATGTTTTGTTGCACATAATGCTGTAGGTTGCCTGTAATATATTGTAATCGTGATATTTATGTTTGCACACGTATTTTTGCGAAATTACGGGCAAAAGATTTTAATTTTAAAATACTGCGGTTTTAGAGTGTGTGGTAAATACAAATAGTAAGAATAAATGTGAATATTGCAGTAAAGTGAAAATTTATCCTTGCTGCAATATTCTATTTTTTTTTACGTATTGGCCGACCGGCTGCAACGTCTGTTTCCTGTGATATAAAAAATGGGGCTAAACCAGGAACATCACCAATACTTGGGCTATGACCACACGGACAAACATGCCAAGCGGATAAACCGATGTATAGCTGATAGATGCAGAGTCGCCTTTCAGCGTGTCGTTGGCATAGCTTAGGGCCATCGGGTTGGCCATAGAGCCGCACAGGATGCCGCATATAGTGCCGAAGTCATATTTGCGTGTAAGCAGGGCGGCTGCTCCTATTATCAGCACCGGTACCACTGTCAGTGCGAAGCCTATGCCTATCCACAGCAGACCTTCGGGGCGCACCACGGTTTCGAAGAACTGATAGCCGGCTTCAAGGCCGAGGCAGGCAAGATAGAGCGACAGGCCCAGCTTGCGCAGCATGAGCGATGCCGACGGCGTGGTGTAGCTTATGAAGTGGGCACGAGAGCCGAGCGAGCCTACCAGTATGCCCATGATGATTGGGCCTCCGGCTATGCCGAGTCTTACGGGGGCGCTCATGCCGGGCAGGCTGAGCGGTATGGTGCCGAGAGCCAGACCGAGCATTATGCCCAGGAATATGGCCGCAAGATTGGGCTCGTTGAGCGTCTGTACGGCGTTGCCCAAAAATCCTTCCACGTGGTTTATGTCCTCAGGTGCGCCAACAACTGTTACGCGGTCGCCATACTGCAGCCTTATGTCGTCGGTGGCCAGCAGCTTTATGTCGCCTCTCTGTATGCGGCTGACGTTCACTCCGTAAGTGTCGCGCAGGTGCAGCTGCCCGAGATGCTTGCCGTTGAGCACGCGGCGCGACAGCACAATGACGCGGCTTTCCACCTGGGCGTCTATGGCGTTCCAGTCTATTTTCTTTTTGTTCCAGTCGGTTTCAATCTTCTTTCCCAGCAGAATCTCTATCGACGGAATCTCGTCGGCCATGGTGACCACCAGCACATTGTCGTTGATGTGCAGTTGGGTGTTGGCCAGCGGCATTATCACCTCGCCGTTGCGCCAGATGCGTGAAATGATAAACTTGATATGCGATTTCTGCGATATTTGTGAAAGCGTCTTGCCTTCCAGGGCCGGATTGATAACGACAAACTGCGCCACGTATGTGTTGTCTTCCTCCATGGATATGCGCGGCTCAAGGTCGGCCGGCTTAACCAGCAGCTTTCTGATTAGTATCATTGCCAATATTACGCCCACTACGCCCAGCGGATAAGTGACGGCGCATCCCAGGGCAGCCCCTCCGCTAGGTTGTCCTGCAGCCTCGAGTGCCTGTTGTGCAGCTCCGAGTGCGGGCGTGTTGGTTGTCGCTCCGCACAGTATGCCTACCATGTCGGGCAGGCTGACGGGCAGGACAAGGCAGAGGCCGAGGGCCATGACGGTGCCTATGACTATGACGCCAAGGCTCCACAGGTTGGCGGCTATGCCCTCGTGGCGCAGCAGTCCGAAGAAGTTGGGCCCTACGTAGAGTCCAAGTGTATAAACAAACACGGTAAGTCCGAATGTCTCGGCAAAGTCGAGCATGCTCTTGTCGGCGCTGAGCTGGAAGTGTCCGGCCACGATGCCTACGAAAAATACAAAGGCAACGCCGAGTGATATGCCTTTGACGTGGAGCTTGCCCAATGCCAGTCCGGCCGCTATGATTAGCGACAGCAGTACCATTGTTTGCAGGGCAGAGTGTGTGGTGAAAAGTCCGTTAATCCATTCCATGATATTACCTGGAAAAATTTTTACCTTAAAACTGATTTGTGGTGCAAAAATACAAAACAAATTTAATAAGCAGGCGCATAATCATGATAAAAAGATGTTTCGTGCCTGCAGATTGTTCTTTTATGTCTTTTTATCTTATGTCTTTGCCTGCATCCTGATTTTTGCCGATTCCGCTTATCCATAGTCCGCAGAAGGTTATGAGCCCGTTGAGAAGTAGCAGTTCGTAACCGAATTTATATCCCGTAGCAGCCGGCACGATGTAGTTGGCGGCAAGACATATCAGAGGTGATGCCACGGCGATATACGGCGCGGCTGTGTCGCTCGCCTTTCTTTTGGTGAGCAGACCGAAGGCAAACAGACCGAGCAGAGGGCCGTAGGTGTAGGAGCAGAGGATGAATATGGCGTCGATCACGCTTGTTGAGTTTATCATCCTGAACAGTAGTATGAACACTGCAAATATCACAGCGATGACCACATGCACGCGGCGGCGCAGGCCAACGTCGGCCGGACGCTCCTTAATGTCTACGCAATAGCTCGTGGTGAGAGCCGTAAGCGACGAGTCGACTGTGCTGGCTGAAGCTGCCACAATGCCAATGATGAACAGCACCACCACGGCAGAACCCAGCTCGCCCGTGGCGGCAAACATGGGCAGCAGTTCGTCGGGACTGTCGGGCAGGGCCATGCCTTTGCGTCCGGCAAGCATCATGAGCAGAATGCCGAGAGAGAGAAACAGCAGATTGACGGGCACGAACGCAAAGCCGTAAGTACACATGTCCTTGCGTGCCTCGGCAAGAGTCTTGCACGTAAGGTTCTTCTGCATCATGTTCTGGTTAAGTCCTGTCATGACAATCACGATGAAAGCTCCGCTGACAAGCTGTTTCCAGAAGTTTTGCGTGCTCATCCAGTCGTCAAACACAAACATGCGGCTGTGGCTGTCGGCAACAACAGCCTTTGCAGCCTCGCCTAAGTTCATGTCGAGCTCTCCGGCCACCTTTATTATTATCAGCACCAGCGCACCTAGCATGCATGCCGTCTGCACAGTGTCGGTCCATACCAGAGTCTTTATTCCGCCCTTGTGAGTATAGAGCCATATAAGGAACATCAGCACGGGCACGGTTACGGCAAAGGGCACATTATAGGCATCGAGCACAAAGCGCTGCAGGATGATGCACACAACGTAGAATTTCACTGCCACGGCCGTGAGGTCAGACAGAATGAAAAATGCGGCTCCCGTCTTGTACGACCGCGTCCCGAGGCGTTCGCGCAGGTACGAATATATTGTGGTAAGATTTAGTCTGTAGTATACAGGCAGCAGGATGAAGGCTATGGCAAAATATCCCAGTATGAATCCGATGCACGTCTGCATGTAGGTCATGTCCATGTGCATCGCCATGCCCGGCACAGAAACGAAACTGGCACCGGACACCGACGCACCGATCATGCCGAAGGCAACCATGTACCATGGCGACTTGCGGTTGGCGCGATAGAATGTTTCATTGTCGGCCTTACGTGATGTTAGCCGGCTTATGCCGAAGAGGACGGCAAAATAAATCAAGACAGTAATCAGAATAAGCATAATGCAAAGGTAGTGTTTTTTTGTAAACAACAAAGATACTTCAGTGTTTTATTTGTAACCGGCAGAGCTTGTTCGCAGTTAATTTTGTCACAAAAATCCGTTTATCGGCCTTTTTTGCCGTTATATAATAAGGTATGGAATCAAATTGTAAGTTTTTTTGAATAAATTATTTGAAATTTTCTTGTTTTTTATAAAGAAAAATATTAAATTTGTCCTCGTAAGATGTTGAGAGTAACAAACGGAAATATAAATTGAGATATAAAGGGGCATAAGAGGTCTATTCTGCAGGAAAAGGAGATGCCAAACATGGTGGTATAATATATAGATAGACGTGGTTAGCAAACCGCTGCAGCCTCTTAATCTGGCAACAAAAGAGCAATTGAAAAACTTTTCTCGTGTTCTGTGAATAGTGTTGCAGATAGAAGTTTGACAATAAGCATGCATGGATGGACATCCCCAATGAGGTGCTCGATATGCGTAAATATTAACGTTCAGCGCCACTTGAGGATATGCGCTTGAAAAGGCGCTCGATATTCGGCTCCTGATATCTGCCACGCCATGGCGGCAAACATACGTGAGGCAGCTAAGTGCAGATAGAGGAGAACAGAAGGTGATATTGCTTAATCTAAGCGGCCACGGCCTAATAGACATGACTGCTTATGATTAGTATCTCAACGGAGACCTGATTAACTGTTCGTTGTCCGATGACGATATTAAGAAAAACATAAATGCTCTTGATTCCATAGGCTGAAATGCTTAAATATTGTCCGGTCATGCGGATTGGTGAAAATGACTTGATGATTATTTATAATATGGTTGATGGAATATATAGACAAAGTTGATGGATGTTGAAATTTAGGTTGATATAAATTATTGGGAATAAGTTGTGTATAGCCGAATCTTGCAGTGATGCAAGCGGCACAGTGTCTTTATATTCAGTTGTAGTAAGGAGGGACTTGCATAAAAAACATTTATGGCGAGACGGGTGCTGATAAACAAAACACGGATTTACCATACAATGTAATTTTACTCATAGTCACAATTATGCAGTTGTTAGTCATTATGTTTTTTTGCATACTCTCTTTACAATGATAATAAATGGAAAATGATTGATTTTCAGATGTAACACTCGGCTCAAATCCAATTCTGATTTGAGCCGATTTTTTGTTTTATAGAATCTGTATCAGCCCCGATAATGCTGCAACAATATTTGAATTTGCTCTTAAATTGGCAAGATGTTTCTTGTCTGTATATATTGTTCTGATTGACAATCAGTAATGACGGAATAAAAATAGATATTGATGATAATGTTATTATGGATACATTGGTAGGATAAACTCGCAGAGTCGTAAATATCGAATGCGATTATTGGCTATTGTGTCTATTTTAGGTCGTTTGGGTGTTATTCACGTTTGTATTTTCATGCTATATCTAAGCCAAATCAGTCTTGACATGATGAATGTGAAGAGCCATATCAATCTCTGCATTTTGGGGTGATGATATGGCTCTTCAGATATTTAAATGATGTAATCGGTTATTTCAGTCCCCATGCTTTAATGGCTATGCTGCTTTCCACCTTGTTCTCCGTATCGTCAGGCAGATTGCAGAAGAAGTCGATGCCCGTAAGTTCTTCGAGCCGGTCTATCGTAACTGCATATAGTGAAAGCGGGTCGTCTGTCCGCCATTCGTCTTTTTTCTGTTCGGCCCAGAAGCCTATAGCTCTATAGCCCTCGCTGTTTTTTAGAAGGCATGCCATGAAGAAATATTTTGGTACGATAAGTTTACCCTGTATTCTTGAAATTATCTGGTCTTCATTGTCTATTGTTCCTCCTTTACAGACGTATAGCGTATCAGTCTTTGCTCTGGGAGTCCATGAACGTACCTGATCCTCCATTCTTACCCATAGGCCTTCGCCTTGATCCTGACCACTGTTTGTGTAGCCGTTAAATTTGTGATATTGCGGCTGCATGTTGGTCATATAGAAAGTTTGGTAGTTTGCATCATAAGAAAATTTCCTGTCTGCGTTAGGGCAGATGTGCCCATGCTCATATCCGGAGCCATAATAATAGTCTTCAGCCCAATAATACTCTGAGTCGAGGTTGGGGTCGTTATGATAGCTGTCAGTCACACGACTGTAATTTCCGGTGTAGCCTTGGTGCATCTGATAGCACGACCAGCGCTGCGATTTCTTGCTACAGTCCCATTCGACACAATAGTTGATTTCGTCTTTGTCATACTGTTTATCGCCTTTGGTCCTGTATATGAGAACTATGCTGTTGCCTCCTTTCAGGCGTGGAAATTCAAGTCGGGTGACAGCCTTGTCTGTGGTAACCTCATTCTTATTGAGGTTTATCTCTTCTTTTCCGCTCCCTCCGTTGTCGTTGTCGTCATTGCTGCATGAGATTGTCAGCAGAATAAATGACGGCAGAATTATTGCGAGTTTGAGCAGGGCTGTTTTGCTAAAAATACTTTTTACAGACATAAATTTACTAATAACTATGATGGTATGATAATGAACAATCCGCATAAGCCAGCAAGAAAAAGATGCGGAAAGAGTAGAAGTGTCTTTAGACAAAAAGTGCGCTTAAACGTATATGCAACTACGCCCAAACGCACTTTGTATGTTAATCGAAATATGGTAATCTATTATTTGCGAGCTTTACCATAGCGGCTCATGAACTTGTCTACGCGACCAGCTGAGTCAACGAGCTTGCTCTTACCTGTATAGAACGGGTGAGATGTGCTTGAAATTTCGACTTTTACCACCGGGTAAGTTTCGCCTTCAAATTCTACTGTCTCTGTAGTCTTGCATGTAGAACGTGTAAGGAACATATCGCCGTTGGACATATCCTTAAATACGACGGGGCGATAGTTTTCTGGATGAATACCTTTTTTCATTTTGTTCTTAAATATTGTTGTTAAAAATATAATTACACATTACAGGCTGCAAAAATACGAAGATTTCCGCAGCCTGCCAAATGTTTTGGTAATAATTTTTATAAATTATTTTATAATGACTGTTCCTCCCATGCTCAAGGTGAAGTCGTCGATGAGGACATCTCCGCCAGGATTCTTAGAGTTCATAATCACTACGCAATATGTTCCGTCTGCATCAATAGTAAAGGTGTGTGTAACTTTTACCCATTCGCTGCTTGTAATGTCATTTGTGTAGTCGCCATAGAAATAGTTGCCTACTTTTCCGTCTGTAACAGGTACGTATCCCGGACGTACTGATGCTCCTGCAGATGTGGCAGCCTTGGCGTAGAATGTCATTGTGTATTCACCGGCTTTGAGCTCTATTTCTTTGTATGATATACGCTTGTTGTATTTTGAATCTCCGGCAACTTTTACTGAATATGAACCGCTGTGAGCGTCTGTACTCATAGAGAGTGTTGCATTTCCGGCTGTAGATGTTGTCGACCAGTTGTTGGGAAGACCTGACACCCATGCCTCAAAGTCGCCATTGGGAGCTGTAAGATCGCCTGTGTCTCCGCCCGGCTGCTCTTCTACTGAACCGTCTTTTACAGAAAGTTTCTTAACTTCCCATGTTGATGACTGCTGGTCGTTGCATGTATGGCGCAGTGCTATAACAACCTTGCTTCCAATATACTCAGCAGGAATGTTGACGCTCTTTTCCATAAATGTGAAGCTTGTGCCTAAGCCGTTTGTGTCATATTCGAGCATCTTCCATGTTGCTGTCTTTACGTCGCCGTTGTAATCTTTGCTTATAACGATAGAGTTGTTGGCGTTGATGTCACCTTTCTCATAGTTGATGGCATGATTAATGGTGATATATGCCTCTGTTGTGCTTGTAAGGTCGATTACAGGGCTTACGAGATATGTAACACCTGCTTGGTTCTCTTTAGAGCCGTCTCCGTTGAAATCCTGGAAACCTGTAACCATGGCGCTTGAGTAGTCGTTATACCATTTAAGGCTTCCGCTTGCAGACTGTGATGTAAATGAACCAAGTGAAGAAGAGAAATCCTGGTCGATATATGTGCCGTCAGGAGTTTCGCTGCCGCCTTCTTCAGGTGCCTTGCCTTCCTGAACCTTGATGCTCTTGACCTCCCATGTTGATGACTGGCTTTCTGAGCAGGTGTGGCGCAGTGCTATAACAACCTTGCTTCCCATGTATGATGCAGGGATGTTTACGCTCTTCTCGCAGAATTCAAAACCTGAGTTCAGACCGTCTGTATTGTAGCTTAACTGCTCCCATGTGGCTGTGTTTACGTCGCCTGAATAATCCTTGCTTATCAGGATAGTGTTGTTTGTATTGATGTCGCCTCGTTCGTAGTTAAGCGCATGGTTGATGGTTATGTATGCGTTTTCAACACCTGTAAGGTCGATTTCGGGGCCAACAAGATATGTAACTCCCGCCTGGTTCTCTTTCTGACCGTCGCCATTGAAGTCCTGGAATCCTGTAACCATAGCGCTTGAATAGTCGTTGTACCATTTGAGCGAGCCGCTTGCTGATACAGATGTGAAGCTGCCTAACGAGTTGGTGAAGCTTTGGTCGAGCAGTACGCCCTCAGGCAAAACTACCTCACCACCGCCGCCTGCATTGGGATCGTCATAAGGAGCGGGAACGTCTTCGCAACTTGTGAATGAGAATGCTGCCATAGCGAGGGCAAGCACTGAAAATAATATCTTTTTCATAACTGTTGTTCTTTTATTGTTTTGTTAAATGTTTTTTATTCTGATATTTTGAAGTCTGAGTCAGAACGCATCAGTATCTGCCATGTGTTGCTGTAGCGTGTGAAGATACCTGTTATGTCAAGTTTCTCCTGTGGCATTACTGTTCCGGCAAAGTCGGCATACGTGCTTGAACGTACTACGAATTCGTTTGAAGAGAAGCCTTCTATTGGACGGCTTACGCCGTTGCCGCCGTCTTTCTCTGATTCAGGTGCAAAAGTCTTCACGCCGTCGGCATCTTTGAGTCTTACACCCTTTACAACCATGAGGCGTCCGCAGTTCTCTTTCATGTAGCTGGCGTCTTTTGCCTTGCTGATGTCAAACTCGAGAGTGTCTATCTTTGACGCATCAGCTGCGCCCATCAGCTTGAAGTGCTGTTGCCATACAGTCTTGTTCATTCTGCTCGGGAATGTCTTTCCGCTTGCATTGGTATACGGAGTGCCGATTTGCGGCTGGTAGCCGTAGGTTCCGATATAGAGGTCTTTCAGGTTTACAAGTATTTCCTGACCTACAGGCAGAAATCCGAAGAGTCCGCCCTGAGAGATGCAGATAAGTATTGCTCCTGTGCCGTCGTCGACAGCCACTTCGCTATAGATGTTTCCGCCAATGTCGTTTCCTGTTACGCGGGCCTTTATCTGCAGGTCGTCTGTTATGCGCGCCGTATCGTTCTGGTTGGCCAGGGTTGATGCATATTTGGCTTTTAGGTCGGCAATAGATATTACGTTTGTCTCCTGTATGTCGTTATTGCCGTAGGGCGCGGTGTCTCCTGTCGGGTCGCTCCAGTCTTCGTCCATGCATGATGTAACTGAAAGTCCGAGGGCCAGCGTGAGCATTATCAGTTTTATATATTTAATTTTTTTCATCGTCTTTTGATTTTTAGAATCTGTAAGTAATGTTCAGCATGCCGTTAGTTCCGTAAGCATAGAATTTCATCGGGTTCTTAGAGAAGCGGTATGCGCGGATGTTGCCAGAGCTTGTGTAGTCGCTTCTGCTCTGCTCATATCCTCCGGTGCAGAGGTTCTGGTTGTTCAGGATGTTTGTAACCATGAGGTTGATAGAGAGCGATCCACGTTTCAGATAGATGCTTCGGCCGATTGATCCGTCAAGCATGAATCCGCCGTGGCCCTGTGCCTGCTCTAATGCAGATGCGCGCACGTTGCCTTCATTGTCGTAGATGTCGCCTACAGCCTCCTGACGTGCATTGAGTGTGCTCTCGTATCTGTAGCATGGAGAATAAGAGAGGTAGATGCGGTCGTAGTAGTTGCAGCTGAGGTCGAGATACCATCCGCCGCTGTGATAGCTCAAGCCGAGGCTTGCTGCTGTGAGCGGTGTGCCAGAGTCGCGCATGCCTTTGTTGTATACTATTTCGTCGGTGTAGAGCGCGCTTGTTGAGTTCATGTAGCGTACATGAGCGTTGTTCTTGATTTTGGCGTCGCTGATAGTACCGATAAGCTTGATGTCGAATGCGCTTGTAACCTTGAACTTAAGTCCGGCTTCAACTCCGTAATACTCTTTCTTCATGCCTGTCAGAGATACGTATGAGAACGAGTTGATATCGTCGAAGTAGAAGTTCTGCCAGTCGGTTACGTTTGTCAGATAGCTATAGTAAGCGTTGATGTTGGCATGCAGCCATGATGTCTGCAGCTGATAGCCGATTTCGGTGCTGAACACGCGCTCGTTCTTGAGGTTGAGCACGAAGTCGTTGTTGATTTCAGGAGATGCAAACGCATTTCTTGCCTGAGGTGCGCGGTGCTCATATCCGGCTCCGAAGGTCAGCGTGTTGCCGCGTCCGAGGTTGAAGCTTGTGCCGAGCTTGAAGCCTCCGTCGAGGAACTGGGCTGTCTTGCTCTTGCCGTAAGAGTTGTTGGCTGCCATACCGTTACGCATTCTACCGTCGCGCTGCATGCTGGTGTATCCCAGTTTTGCTGCTATGGTGTAATGCATAATGCCGAAGTTCTCGCTGTAGCTCGACCATATCTTGCCGTTGTTTACGAGCAGGTTGTAGTCGTAGCCGAATCTGTCGCCCTCTCTTACCACGCCGTTGCGGTTGTTAAGGTCGTACTGTATTTCGTCGGCGTTGCGGTCGTATGTTCCCAGGGCGTATGTGTTTATGTTGTGATATGTGGTAGCTCCGAGCAGGTCTTCCATCGTCTGATAGTGCATGCCTTTGTTTGTAGATGCGATGATACCTAAGTTGAGCTGACTGTTCTTGCTGAGCTGCTTGTTCAGCGTTGACGCGAGTGATACTGTCAGCGCGTCGTTGTGCTTGGCCTGGATGTAGTACATGGCGTCGGCTCCCTGTGCTGAAACCTGGCGGTTAGAATAGTACAGGCGGTCCCAGTTTATCTGGCGGTTGGCCTTCGACGAAGTCCAGTAGTCGTATGCCGTGTTCCAGTCAGCCAGGCATTGCTCTGTACGGTTGGTGGCGTCGGTCTCGTCCCATACGTCATAGTAGCTGCTCGGCATGTTCTTCCAGTAGTTGGGGTGTGGGTTGTCAGCATTGTTGTAGTTGAGCTTTGTGCTCTTATACATGCTGTATTTTCCCATGAGCGACGTGGTGAGCTTTGTCTCGTCGTCAATCTTCCAGTCCCATGTCAGCAATGCTGTAGGTGCAAAGTCTGTCACGATGCGCGAGTTGCGCTTCTTGCCGTTCTGATATCCCCAGTAAGGGTTATAGTAGCGGTCGTTTGCCAGCCAGTACATCTCGTCAGTACCTGCACCCTGTGATGCACGCTCCGTGGGGTTGCCCCATGTTACTAACGAGAGCGAATGTGCGCCGTCGCCGAACACCTTCTGCACGCCGAGGAAGTAAGAGAGCGAGTTGTAGAATGTTCCCTCAACATATCCCTCGTTGGCCCAGCGGTAAGTTACGTTGCCCGAGAAGGCCCATCCCTTGCTGTTGAGTCCTGAGTTGAATGTGTACATTCCGCGCAGGGTGTAGTTGCGGTTTGCGCCGCTCAGCGTCAGCCTGTGGCCTGTGGGCATGGCAGCCGGGCGGAAGTTATAGTTGTTTGCACCGCCCATTGACGGCATGGCAAAGTTGTTGCTCTCAAAGGGCAATGAGAATTCCATATTGCGTGTCTGCTGGTTGAGTCCGCCTACGACCGAATAGCGGAACTGTCCAGACTCGATGTCGTTCATCGGTACGCCGTTAATGTAGATGTCGTTGAATTTCTGGTCGAATGCACGGTAGCGGAAACGCATAGGTGAGAACAGATATCCAACCTCGCTTGCATAGATGTTTGAGTTAGAGTTCACTATGGTTACGTTTTGTGACATGTCATCGTCTTCGCCCAATTGTGCCTCCGTGAATGTGAATGCCGACTCACTCAAGACGGCACCCCTTTGCCCTATGGAATCGCTTTGCGCATGCAGCAAAGGCGTATAGCATAAAGCAATCACTGCTAATTTCAGCTTTTTTTGCATAATAATGGTTTTAGGTAATAAACTTTTGGCAAAGATAATTTTTTTTAGATAAACATCAAAAATAAAACAAAAAATAATCTTTTTGCTTGCTTCTTTTTGTGTTAAATTTAATCAGAGTGTAATATCTCCACGTTCATTGGCCTTGAATAGCCCGTTTTTACTAGCTTTATGCAACTTTAACAAGCGGTGTTCTTGCAGTTTGCTTTTTTGTTCTATTTTTCGCATGCCACGGTTTTTATGCAGTTTTAGCCTGCGTTTTTTCCAATGGCGTTTTGGTATTTTTTCGTGCAGTTTTTTGTCCGTGTATTATGGTTGGCAAAATGCCGTTTTGCAAAAGGTGGTCTTTTGGCTTCTGAAAGACCACCTTTTACATTGCAATATGCCACCTTTTGCAGCCTAAAAGGATACCTTTTACAATGCCGTTTGTAACTTATTGTATGTCAGTGTGTTATCTCTTTGTGCGTGAGCGCCGTGCGCACGGTAGTCTTTGTCCGGCTTTGGGCTTGTGCGTATGTGCAGTTTGGTCAGCGTGTTCCATGCAGATGTTGAGCTGTGTTGAGGCTTGTCGTGATGTTGCCGGGTGCGGCAGTCTTGGACCGATGCGTTGTTTTGGACCGGCGTGGGCTTTAAGTTGCAATATGGGCATATGCTGATATGCTGTGACGTATCCTTCAGGTTTCTCCCGGTTGGCGCTGATGTGGGTTTTTGGCGCAGTGTGTCATTATTGTTACTTGTTTTCTACAAATTTGTTTCAAAATCCGGATAATCAAAAAATAAAGTATCTAATTTTTTGAATTATCTTTAAGTTGCATTATCTTTGCAAAAATAACCACCACCTCCGAAAAGCCATGCTTTCAGCATTGCCATGGGGGATAAATCAGAAAATTGTATTGAAGAAACAATGATTTTTATATTATGAAAAAGTTTAATCTGTTAATTGTTTTGTCTCTCTGGCTTGTTGCCGTGAGCAGTTTTGCACAGAAGAAATACTCAGTGTATGCCGTAGGTTTCTACAATCAGGAAAACCTTTTCGACACATGTCATGATGAAGGCAAGAAAGACTATGAGTATCTGCCCACAGGTTCGTCGCGCTGGAACGGTCTTAAGTATTCGCATAAGTTGCGCAACATGGCCAAGGTGCTGGCCGATATGGGCACCGACGTGCTGCCTGACGTGGGATGTGCTGTGATAGGACTGTCTGAGGTTGAAAACGCCAATGTGCTCAACGACCTTACGGCGCAGGAGCCTCTTCGCGCGCGTGGATATAAATATGTACATATTGAAGGACCCGACAGCCGCGGTATCGACTGTGCGCTGCTCTACAATCCGTCTATGTTCACAGTCAATAAGTCTACGCTGCTGCCATACATACCCGACGAGACCATGCCTGCCAACTTCCGCACGCGCGGATTCCTCACCGTTACCGGCGAGCTTGCAGGCGAGCCTGTTACGGTCATCGTGTGCCACTGGCCGAGCCGTTTCTCAGGATCTTCATATCGTGAGAGGGCTGCACAGCTCGTCAAGAACATCAAGGATTCGCTTGTCAGCGAGAATCCGGCAATGAAGGTGCTCGTTATGGGCGACATGAACGACGACCCGACAAACAAGAGCATGAAAGACATATTGGGAGCAAAGGCCGAAGTGAAGGACGTAAAGGATGGCGACATGTATAATCCGTGGTATAACATCCTGACAAAGCAGGGCGTGGGCACGCTCTCATATCAGGGCTCATGGAATCTTTTCGACCAGATAGTGCTTACGCCAAACATGCTTAACCGCGACGGCAAGAAAGACTTCTCGACACTGAAGTTCTGGAAGAATCAGATATTCCGCCGCGACTATCTATTCAACAATGAAGGAAAATACAAGGGCACGCCTAAGCGTACACACGGAGGAGGCATCTGGCTCGACGGATACAGCGACCACCTGCCTGTTGTTGTTTACTTGGTAAAAGAGCAGAAATGAGCGTTACAGAAGAACATCCGCTAAGGCCTTTTCTGCCTGAAAACACACGGTTGCTGATGCTCGGCAGTTTTCCGCCGGCACGCAACCGTTGGTGTATGGATTTCTTTTATCCCAACTTCATCAATGACATGTGGCGCATATTCGGCCATATATTCTTCGGCGACAAATTGCATTTTGTAGACAGTGAGGCGAAGACTTTCCGACGTGAGGACATCATCAGTTTCCTTAACGAAAAGGGCATAGGTCTCTACGACACGGCGTGCAAGGTGTGCCGCACAAAGAATACGGCATCAGACAAAGACCTTGAGATTGTTGAAGCCACCGACCTCGGCTCGCTGCTGGACTCCATACCAACATGCCGCGCCGTGATAACCACGGGACAGAAGGCTACGGACACATTTGCCTCTTACTTCGGAATAAAGCAGCCGAAGGTGGGCGAGGGCGTCGGCTTTTCTGCCTTAGGCCGCAGCTTGACGCTATACCGCATGCCGAGCAGTTCGCGCGCATATCCGATGAAGATTGAGCGTAAGGCCGAATATTATGAAAAAGCCTTCAGACAACTTGGCCTTATTTAAGCAATAAAGTTATTAACCATAAATCCGCAGGGCATATCTACCTTATTAAATATAAGACAACTGCCTGCGACTAAAAAACATATAGAGTATGACCATTATTGGAATAGCCGGTGGAACAGGTTCGGGCAAGACCACCGTTGTGAGAAAGATAGCCGAGGCGCTGCCGCCGCATCATGTGGTTGTGGTTCCGCTCGACTCATATTATAACGACACGTCGCACATGACCGAGGAGGAGCGTCATGCCATAAACTTTGACCATCCTGACGCTTTCGACTGGAAACTGCTTATCAAGCAGGTAAACGAACTGAGAAACGGACAGGCCGTTGAGCAGCCCACATATTCGTATATCAAGTGTAACCGACTGAAAGAGACGCTGCACGTTGAGCCGAAACCGGTGATAATCATTGAAGGCATCATGACTCTGCTCAACAAGAAACTGCGCGACATGATGGACCTGAAGATATTTGTTGACACCGACTCGGATGAGCGTCTGATACGCAACATACAGCGCGACGTGCTCGAACGCGGGCGCACCGTAGACATGGTTATCAGCCGTTATCTCGAAGTGCTTAAGCCCATGCACGAACAGTTTATAGAGCCTACAAAGAAGTATGCCGACCTCATAATTCCGCAGGGAGGAGAGAATCATAAGGGAATAAACATCCTTTGTAAATACATAGAAAGTCTTGTAAACGTTTAATGCCTCTTCATTGTAGCGTTGACGGCATTAGACCTCATTCTTATAACAAAACAATAAAGGCTGTCCGACATTGTCACGGCAGCCTTTGTTGTTATTAGTCTTTGTCTTTTATTGTCAGATTTGTCTCGATGCGCTTGCGCTCACGGTGAATCTTAAATGCGTTGACGCATTCTGTTGCGCCATAAAGCAGCAGGCACCATCCTATGATAAGCAGCGGCAGCGATGCCGTTTCCATTGGCTTAATCAGCACAAGCAGGCCAGTGAGGAATATCACCGACGGGCATATCCAGAACCACAGTGGCACGCGGAACATCCTTTTGGCATTGACCAGAACCATAAACTGGTTTATGGCTCCGAGGATGATTATGGCTCCGAGAAAGTACATCAGCGACTTGACAAACAGACCGGGCACTATGGTCAGTATCAGACCGAGCAGCACGCTGCCTATTCCTACAATAGGGAATGTAGGCTTGCCCGTTACAATAAGTCGCCCTTGAGCGTCGTAAATTTCAGTGTCTGATGCGTGCGCCCTGGCGTTCAGATATACCGCACACGATATTGCACCCGACACGAGAAACAGCAGTCCGATGGCAATGGTTATGCCTTTCACGGTGTTGTCGGGGTTGTTTATCAGCAGTATGCCGATAATTATTGCGCATATAGCGCGAAAAACAGAACTTTGCAATACTTTCATGTCTGTAGATTTTATTTAGATTTTCTTTTATATATAGTCCTTAAGGATTATTATTGTCATGCAGTCATTATGCAGTTTTATTCTTCCTGCCGGCCATGCGGCATTCAGGCTGTAAGTTCTTTGCTCTTTCTTACAAAGATAGTGCGTTTTGTCTTTGTTTACAATAAGTTTAACTTATTTTATACAAAGAATGATAACAAAGTGATGCTGGCCGTGTCCGGCTTGATTTTATCCCGCTGCCGGCACTGTATATTGGCGCTGTTAATATGCATGCAAAGGTTTTCGTGTCCTGCCGTCAGCTAAAAAACAGATAACATCAGGCTTAAGCTGACTTTTATTTTGTTTTGTTCTCGTTATGTATTACCTTTGCATTGATTTGAAAACTAAAGAAATATGACAACGCTTTATCTTGTAAGGCACGGCGAGACTGTGGACAACGCAAACCACATCATGCAGGGACAGACGCAGGGCGAGCTTAACGACAAAGGACGTGAGCAGGCCCGCGAACTGGCTGTGCAGATGTCATCCGAGCATATAGATGTCTTTGTGGCGAGCGATTTGTGGCGTGCTGTTGAGACATGTAGAATATTAGCAGAGCCTTACGGGGCTGAAGTTATTACCACGGAACTGCTCAGAGAGCGCGACTGGGGCAGCTTTACCGGACGTTACATACCTGATTTGAAGGATGTTGAATGGCCTGATGACATAGAGACAATTGACGCTTTGAAATCAAGGGCAAGGCGCTTTATTGATTTTATACGTGAAAATTTTCCTGAAAAGAGAGTGCTTGCCGTTGGGCATGGCATTATAAACAAGGCCGTTCAGGCTGTGTTTTATGACAAGGAAATGAAGGATATTGCGCCTATGCGCAATACGGAGGTAAGGCAGCTGATGCTTTAGTCTTGGTAGGCTATAAGTCTGCCGGGCGCTTATGGCAGTTCATCTGGTTGTTGCCTGTTGCCGTCAGATGTTCTCCGTAGGTGCAGTATTGTCCGTATTATGCGATTGCATAAGGCGCTGATTACGGCAAAATAACATAGGACCGACGAGGATTTCTCCTGTCGGTCCTGGTGTTTTTGGACTGTTGAAGACCATGTATCTTGCTGTTTAAGAAGTAGTCTTTATTGTAGGAATTGCAGATTTCAGTCCTCAACAGTCACTTATTTTGTTATCAGTTTTAATGTTTCTTCCTCTTGTCGGCAGCATTACTCTTTGTTAACGTCCCTGTTTGTCGTTTATGTTTGCGGCAAATTGTTCTCTTGTGTCAATGATGCCGGGCTCATGCTGTTATGATATTGTCTGTTTGCATGGCTTTGCTTTTATCTTCGTCCGCCAAAGTGTCTGCCGCTGTTTCCGCCAGATGAGCTTTTTCGGCTGCTGCTTCCGCTGCTCTTAAATGAGCGTGTGGGAGTGCTTCTGTTTCCGCTGAAGCTCTTGGTTGACCTCTGTGGACTGAAAGTATTGTTGGGAGTCTTAATCTGGCGGCTGATGCCTTGCCTCCTGTTC
This sequence comes from Xylanibacter sp., assembly GCF_057607445.1. NCBI lineage: Bacteria > Pseudomonadati > Bacteroidota > Bacteroidia > Bacteroidales > Prevotellaceae > Xylanibacter > Xylanibacter sp. The sequence continues at coordinate 25,283 of NZ_DBLZAX010000014.1, forward strand.
CCGTTGAAGTTTATGCTTCCGTTGCCGTTTGGTCTCGGCCTTGCTGTTGTCCGCGTACTGCTTTCACGGTTGTTCCTTCTGAAACTTTTTTGTCCCTTCAGGTTGCTTCCGTTGATGTTCCCTTTTACATTCTGAATGGTTTTTATGTTTTCAGGTCTGCGGTTGAAGTTGCGGCCCCATCCGTTTTCTCTTGGCCGCCTGTTGTCTCTGTCTCTTCCGGAGAAAGCACCTTTATGGCCTCTTCCGTAGTCGCCGCGGTCAAATCTGTCTCTCATGCCGTGGCCTCTGTTTATACTTCCGTGGTTAAACGTGCGCCCTTTATACCAGCTGCATCCTCCGTTATGGTGCCAGCTGTGGCCTCCGCGATATGATATGTATACAGTCGGATGGCTGAAGTAGAAGTAGTCGCGTCGGGGATAGCGGGCGTAAATTGCAAAGTGCCATACTCCAGAAGTCCAGTAAAGCGGGCGGTAGAAGTATGTTGCGGCACAGAATGCCCTGTATTGCCAGTCGAGCAGAATGTAGCTGAAGTCGAGGTTGCGTTGTGTCCAGTATGTGCCGTACAGGTCATCGTATGTGTTGATGCTCATCAGGTAGTCGAGATTCACCTCGTATGCTGCATCATATTGCTCCTCGTTCAGGTTCAGTTCATAGGCCATTTTGTCCGTCAGAAACAGTGCCTGTTCGCGTGCCTGACTATAACTCATCGCCTTTGTTGCGGTGGTGAGTGTCAGCAGGGTTGTCAGTATTATTATAAACTTGTTCATGTCAAAGCCTTTCTGTTTTCTTTTTAACCGTATGCAAAGAAAGCTATAATTATTCATATGTAAAAAGGTTTTTCCCTAACTTCAAGGGGGAAAATCCCTATTTTGTGTTTATTCTGCATGCAGATGCCGTATTTTACGTTATATTCAGTGCTGTTTTATATCTGAAGGTGTGCCGTAAATCCTTTATTTAAAGGATGATATAAGTCTTTTGAATGGTAAATGTAATATTTTTTAATAAATGGCGTTATATATTAAAATTTGTTTTTGATGAAATCATTATTACTCGCTTTATTATTATTGTCATCTGCCGGTCAGGCTTTTTCACAAGGATGGGAAGAAGACAAGCCTGAGAAACTGCGTCTCGACAAGGGACTTAAATATAATGTTGAGATGCAGGCCGACTTCTCTTCTGGAAGTACGCCGCTTTGGCTCAATGCCAACAGATACGGACTTAGTTCGCTCGACGAAACGAACGGATATGTCAGGGCTGGCCTGTTCAGACCCTTACGCACAGATTCGGCCAGACGGTGGGGAGTAGGCTATGGCGTAGATCTTGCCGTGCCTTATAATTATACAAGCAATTTCGTTGTCCAGCAGGCTTTCGTTGAGGCACGCTGGCTTCATGGAGTGCTTACTGTCGGAAGCAAACAGTATCCAATGGAACTAAAGGACGACCGCCTGAGCAGCGGTTCGCAGACGTTCGGCATTAACGCAAGACCTGTGCCACAGGTGCGTCTGGCTCTGCCTGATTATTGGACTCTGCCTTTTGCCAACGGCTGGCTGCACCTAAAGGGACACATTGCCTACGGAATGATGACTGATGACGGATGGCAGCATGACTTTACAGGAAAGAAGAGCAAATATGCCGATAATGTGCTGTATCACAGCAAGGCAGGATATTTGAAGTTTGGAAATGAGAATTTTTTTTGTCCTTTCTCGTTTGAACTTGGACTTGAGATGGCTTCAACTTTCGGCGGAACGTCGTATCTTCCTGACGGAAATGGAGGCATGACAGCCATAAAGGGCGACACCGGTTTCAGTGCATTCTGGAATGCTTTTATTCCAGGCGGAGCAGATGTTGGCGAGACTACCTATCAGAACGCCGAAGGCAATCAGGTAGGAAGCTGGCTCGTGCGCCTTAACTGGGAAGAGGATTTGTGGCGTTTCAGCATCTATGCCGACAAATATTTTGAAGATCATTCAGCCATGTTCCTGGTTGACTATGACGGATATGGCGAGGGAAGCGAGTGGCAGGAAAAGAAGAAAAGCCGCTATCTTCTGTATGACTTTAAAGACATTATGCTTGGTGCAGAGTTCAGAATGAACTATGACAGATGGGTGAACGGCGTGGTGTTTGAGTATATTTATTCGAAATATCAGAGCGGTCCTATTTATCACGACCATACAAGTACGATACCCGACCATATTGGCGGCAAGGATAATTTCTATAATCACGGAATATATACAGGCTGGCAGCATTGGGGACAGGTGATGGGCAATCCGCTCTACCGTTCGCCGCTGTATAATTCAGACGGCACGATATGTGTGAAGGACAACCGCTTCATGGCTTTCCATCTCGGTATAGACGGATGTCCTATTGAGCGCTTTACATATAGATTGCTGGCTTCGTGGCAGGAAGGCCTGGGTACTTATGACGATCCGTATGGCAAGAGCCGCCACAATTTCAGCTTTATGCTTGAGGGACAATACGCCTTCGGCGGCAAACTGCTGAAGGGATGGAGCGTTAAGGGTACCTATGGCATGGATCTTGGCAGCATACTTGGCAACAATTACGGATTTCAGTTGACGGTGGCAAAGACCGGACTTCTTAATTTATAATTACGTATATGAAGATGAAACATTATTACATAAATATTTTTATAGCTTTTGTTGTTTCCATGATGTTTGGGGCGTGTGAGATACGGACGCTGGACAATGGCGACCTTGATGGTATATGGCATTTGACGCGAGTAGACACGCTGGCCACGTCGACCACAGCAGATCTTGGCAATGAGCGAATCTACTGGTCGTTTCAGGCCAGGCTGTTGCAGCTCGACGATAAGTCGGGGATGCATCAGAGCCTGTTGATGAGGTTTGAACATAATGGTGCCACCCTGCGTCTTTACGATCCTTATGTCTATGACCGTGAAAATGGTGACAAGCCCCTTGAGGACATTACGCTGCTTAATCCTTTTGGAATTGTGGCGCCTGACGAGACGTATACCATAGAAAGTCTTAGTGGAAACAAGATGATATTGTTGTCGGGTACTTATCGTATGTATTTCAAAAAATTGTAGTCAGGGTATAAACTTGTACTCCGTTAAGATACAAGTGTAAATATATTATCCGTGGTTTTGGACCACCCTGTCTGAGTGTTTTGGGGATATATACAATTGGCGCCACGCTTTTGGGTGATGTAAATTATAATTATTTGATATCTGTGGCATGAGCCGAGTGCCGTGATTTTGATGTTTCTTGATTTAGTATTTTGAACATTAAAATGGCATTTGCAGGCGGCTCATGCCACATTTTTATTTTTATGCAGTAATGGCTGCAGCGACATGTTTATCTTATCTTGATTTTCGTAACTTATAAAAGATTGTTTCCTGCATTTTAAAAGGTGATGTTATACAAATAAAAAAGCGTCCATTCGCATTGCAAATGGACGCTTTTAATAATCTTGATGATATTTGTTTAACTTTTAACTCTCTCAGAAACAACTTTTATATCGCCTACGTGCAAATGCTTTCTCATTATTATATAGTTGAGCGCAAGGTTCACGCCGATGTATATTAACACGTCTATGATAAACACAACAGTGTTGCTCATTGCCATAAGCATGAAGTGGTTGGCTGCAACATAAAATACAGCCAATAGCAATATTGCTACAAGAGCTTTGTGCTGAGTGCATCCGGCACTCATAAACTTATGGTGAATGTGTGTCTTGTCGGCAGAAAAAGGCGACCTCTTGTGGTAAATCCTCATCATGAAAACCCTGACAACATCAAACATGGGTACCAGAAGAAGGGTGAAGGCTATGATGAAGTCGAACTTGTGGTGAGACATCACAGCCGTATTGTTCATAGAATATTTTATACAGAGAAAACCGAGCAGGTAACCCAGCGTAAGGCTTCCTGAGTCGCCCATGAATATCTTTCGGTTGTTCTCAGCCGATCCGAACAGATTGAAGTACATAAATGCCACAAGCACACCTATCAGGCCTGCAATCAGTATAGAATAGCTCCATACGTTCTGAACGATGAACATATAGAGAAAACCAGACAGGGCTATTATTGACAAACTGGCCGCAAGGCCGTCTATTCCGTCAATAAGGTTGATGGCATTGTCGATAAACACAATAGTAAGCACCGTCAGCGGAAAACCTATATAATAAGGGATCTCATGAATACCGAAAAAACCGTACATATTGTTGATATACAGTCCTGACAAAGGCAGGGCACAGGCTGCGATAATCTGCACGATAAACTTGATGAGCGGCGACAGCCCCAAAATGTCATCAACTATGCCCATTACATATATCATCAGCATGCTCAGCAGGAAATAAATGCTCCACAAGTTGATTGTTACCTGCTTGTCGGTAGTGTTGATTACATACAACGCTGCGGCAAACGACAGCAGCATGCTGGGCATGAAGGATATTCCTCCAAGCCGCGGAATGGCGTTGTGATGTATTTTTCGTGCGTCGGGTATGTCATAAAGCTTACGCGACTTGCAGAAGTTAAGTATCAGCGGGATAAACAAAAAACCGCATATGGCACTGATGATGAATACCCCGATAATGCATAATATGTAGATGTTCATAAGATTTCGTTAGTGCGATTACTTTTTATAAAACCCTAATAATCTTAAAATATTGCATGACTGGATGAATTTATTTTAAATTTATATGACATTTATGCTGTCCCAACTGATGAAAACATTATTTTATCAGTTGATATAATATTTCCATTCTTCCTCTATCAGTCATACTTAATGCTCATAATTTACTTTTTGCATACTTCATTATATGCAATATGGTATAAAATTAATACAGAATGTTTTGTTTATGCAAAAATATAATTAGTTTTGCACAAATTACGTATGTATACAAGTTTACTTAATTAGATTTATGAGTAAAATCATTTTTACGATTTTGAGTTTGTTTGCATTTATGGTTGCAAATGCACAGGTGTGGGACGGTACTGCAAAGGCTTGGGCAAAAGGAAGCGGAACCGAAGCAGACCCGTATCTCATTGAGACAGGAGAAAATCTGGCTTATCTGGCAGAGACTGTTACTGCCGGAGAAACTTATGAAGGTGTGTTCTTTAAACTTGTAAACAGTCTTGACATGGGAGGTGGACTGCATAAGTTTTCGCCTATAGGCTTTTTTAACGAGTATGCTGATCTGGAAAATCCGGGTCAGATGATTGACGAGTCAAAATATTTTTTAGGCGTTTTTGACGGCAATGGTAAAACCGTGGACAACGTGCACATATATTTTATAGACGCCCAAAACAGCGTAGGCGGCACAGGACTCTTTGCCTGTATATCAAAAAATGCCGTAGTGAAGAATCTTACAATAGGCAAAAATTCGGTTGTTGAAGGCACCGACGGCTCTGGCGCTGTTGTTGGAGCAATGACTGGTGGCAGGATTGAGAACTGCGTAAACAAGGCATCTATAGCAATAACCCAGGGCCTGGGGCAGGGTGGCATCGTCGGCACAATGTATGGCGGCACGGTGTCAGGCTGCATCAATGACGCTGATATTGCGGGCAGTACAGACCTAGGCGGCATTGCAGGATATGTAGACCGTGGAGGAGTAATCGAAAATTGTTATAACAGGGGCAATATAGTCTTTACCGGATTTTTTGCAGGCGGACTTGTCGGCTTCCTGGTAGACGGTACATTGAGAAACTGCTATAACTGTGGAGAGATATTAAGCGATTTTACTGGCAATGCTGTTGTAGGCACTACAGAAGACGGTGTTGTAATAGAAAATTGCTATTATCTTGAAACAGAAGAAGGAGCCGCTGATGAGAATAGTGCTGTTGTCAAGAAGACGGCAGACGAGATGAAGAGCGATGATTTCCTATATGCGCTTGACAACGGACAAAATGCATGGAAGAAAGACGCAAACGGCATTAATAATGGATTTCCGCTACTAAGCTGGCAAGATGAAAGTACTGTATCTGTAGGCTCAGTCTTGCAGGAAGACAAAATCGGGCTTGTTGTGTCAGGCCATAATGTCTCAGCTTCTGTAGAAGGCGCTTACAGAATTGTGGTAACAGATCTCAGCGGGAAAACAATAGCAGACAAAATTATTGACGGAGGCTCATTGTATGTTCCGGTTAAAGGCCTTTATGTAGTAACGGTCTATGCGAAAGGAAAAAGCGAGAGCTGCAAGATTATCATAAAGTAGCAGGCTACATTGTGAACGCATAAATCCACAACTGAGATATAATAGATGTCGGCGGACAGAACTTTAGATATGCCGCAAATGAGCGGAAGATGCATCTGGCAAAAAGGAGAATGTTTATTTTGTCCCGTGTTTGTTTGGGGCATACATCTTCTGCCGGCATGAGAAAGATATTTAAGTTAGCATTATAATTTGAAGATGTTTACGGAGCAGCATACTCCGCTATAAAACATCTTAATGATTCATGGACGTTTTATAATATTTTTTACTGTCCGTTCTTGGCGATTAAAAGCATATTTCTCTTTGTTGAAGGAGAGGTATGCTTTTAATTATATAATAAGAACCTTTCGGTCCGATTTTCTTTGTTTATTATATAAGTCTGTCATCATGCCATAAAAATGGTGATGGCTGTGAGCTTTACACGATGAAGTGTTATAACTTTATGCGCATGACAAACTACAACCAAAGATGAACTTTAATAAAGGCAGTGACAACTTGATTTGGATTTAAAAAAGATTTGGAAACAAATATAGTTTTAACACGGAGAGCAGTCAACAAAATCCAGTATACTGCAATATATAGCAAACAAAATTAGATACACTGTAAAAGATCAAAAATAAACGATTGAGTTTTACATAAAAACTCGGCCATTTACGGTTAAAAAGTGGCCGAGTTACGATGCATAAACCGGCCATTAACAGTTTGAAGGTAAATGCGTGTTGATTGCTTAAAGAATTGTTGTGTGACTATGCGTAAACACCCTATCTGTAATCTTTAGTGATTGAAATGGTTACAGTTTTTTATGCTATATTTCTGCTGTTGGTTTAAATTGTGAAAAATAGTTCTCAAACAGATGCTTTTATCCGGATAGATAGTCTGGCTGATTTGTTATATTGAATATTCCTTTATATGGATATATGCATGTTGCATAACCTCATCTTGTTCATGGTCTTAATGGGCTTAAAACTACGTGAAAGTTTTATAATTGGCCGTCTGCCATGTTATTTCGAGCCTATAAAATTCTTATATTTGCATGAATTCCTTTTGAGGTTAAATATTGGATGTATGTTTCTTGTCAGACTTTTTGGCTGTCTCGTGTTATTGTTGATATGCATTGATGGCAGTGCACAAATAACAGGTGTGGTCTTCGATATGGAGACCAAACGTCAGATAGCCGGTGTAAGAGTGTATATCAATCCGAAAGGAACCGTGATTACCGATTCAAGAGGACGTTTTGTAATCAGTCAGCCGTGTAACGGCGTCACTTTTTCACATGTAAGTTATGAAAGCAGGGCATACAGCCGAAAGGAACTTTGTGACACAATATGGCTTATGCCCAAACTCAACCGGCTCGATGAGGTTGTCATTACGGCAAAGGCACCTATAGTGTGCATCAAAAAGGGTGAGGTGTCTAAATATGCAAAACAGTTTAAGGCCCCGTCGGGCTTGTTCTCGTTTGATATGTTCAAGCTCTTTGATTTTAAGGGGCATAAGCACGAAAAGAGACGCAAGCGTCTTGAAAAGATACTGAAGGATTATTGATCGTGTAAATAAAAAGAGACAAAGTCGTTTTGAGCTTTGTCCCTTTCATTTATTATAACGTAAACTATATTATTTACTTATTGATGAATTTTTTGCCGTTCTGGATAAGGATGCCTTTTGTTTCTTTGCTTACACGCTGACCGGCAAGGTTGTATACAGGAGCGTTGGCGTCAACGTTGTCTTTTGTTATGTCGTAGATGCCAGTAGATCCGCCTGTTGAGAAGATGAAGCCGTAGAAACTCATCTTAGAACCTTTCATGTAAAGATAGTAAGTGCTGTTTGCCTTAACGTCGAAGTTTACATATCCGTAGAATTTCTCTGCGAGAGTGTTGTCCTCTGCAAGTTCAACAGTTTCGCCGTCTTTGTTAACCAGAGTGAAGTCTGTTCCGGGTGTCATATATGCGCCGTCGCATACTGCACGGAACTCTTTACCGTTACCGATAACGGCACCAACTTTCAGTGAGCCGTCTACTGCAGGCTTGAATTCATAGTATGTTCCAGAAACAGGAATTATACCATCTTCTCCGAAAGCAGCATTGCTGTTTCCTTGTGTGTAGGCAACAAATTCAGGAAGGTTAGTGTTGCTTTTGTTCTCCTTGAATCCGGTTCCGAGTGTGACAGTGATGTTCTCAACGTCTGTTATCACCATGTTGTCTTCAGGTGTAGACCCATCGTCAGGTACAGCGTAAGTTCCTTGCGCATTAGCACATACAGCCATCATAGCAGCTGCTACAAGAGTAAAAATTTTTTTCATAAGACTTAATTTTTTAGTTAATAATTTGATTTGTAAAAAAGATATAATATTTTATTCTATTCCACGTAGCTTGTTGTTTCGCTGCAAAGATAATAATTTATTTTAATAAGATGCTTTTTAAGGGATAAAAATCGAAAATATTTTATCTTTTGGCATGTTTTGTGTTAATGGTTTTAATCAGCATTTTCATTAAAGATGAAGTTGTCGCCATATTTTTATTAATTTTTATCGTATATTTGTTTTTTATTCATATCTTTGCACGCAACAAACGAACTTTATATAAGTATTGAAAAATAATTTACTAAAATATATTAACTAACCTAATTTAAATATGAGAAAATCGTTACAAAAAGTGACCCTCATGTGCCTTTTTGCGCTGTTTGCAATCGTAGCTAAGGCACAGAATGATGTTACTGCGTTGTGGGACTGGGAGCATAACAGTCCTTTAGGCATTTGTGCCAGTACGAATTTTGAAGGCAAGACTGGCGACCTGAAATCTAACGTTGATGGTGTTGTGCTGCATGTAGACGCCACAAACGGCAAATTGAACGCAGAGAAAAACAATTATGCACAGTTTAATCAGGGAACAATCCTGCAGGTTCCTGTAAAATCTGTAAACGATGTTGTTACAGTGAAGTCTTATCCCGGTCAGTATAAGTTTACTGTGGGCGGAGTTGCTGCAACGTCAGATGTAACAACTTATAATGTTAAAAGTAAGGATCTGGAGAAAGGCTATGTTGAGGTAATAGCAACCGGAGGTTCTTATCTTTATAGTGTTCAGGTTAAATTCATCTCAAACATTCAGGAAAAGGAATTGTATTCTACCAATTTTTCTGAATGGGGAGATTATGAGACCGCTGCCAAAGAAGAAGAAACTGTTGTAAAGTGGAATACCAAGTACAGCCATGAGGAGATATCATTCTCAATCTTCAATACACAGATTGGCGCAAGCAACTTTAATGTTGGTAAATTCCCTGATTGGACTGGCGGTATGCTGATGGCCGCAAAGAGTGACAATCCTTATATTATTACTTCAAAACTTGCTTCTGTAACAAAGGTTCACTTTATACATGGTGCCACAGGCGGAAATCGTGGCTGGAAACTTTGGGCTAAAGGTGACGGCGATGCCGACTGGGTTATCCTGTCGGAAAGTGTGGCTAATCCGGCTGCCGGCTGTGAAGTTACATGTGATGTCAACAGAACAAACTGTCAGCTGAAGTTTACTAATATCACAACCAATCAGAATGCATATCTTCTGCAGCTTGACATTTATGGTAATGTAGACATGTCGCTTACTCCGTCTCTCGGAACTTTCTCTTACAATAACGAGACATACCATGCAGCTGATATCTTCGAAGAGACATCTGCCGGCGTGCTGACTACAACTATCGAGGTGCCCAATGCAACTCCACTGCCTTCTTTGGAGAATCCTGTAACAGATATAACTTGCGACAATGGTGAGGTTGACGGTGACGTTACATACGAAACTGTCGGCGAAACATCTGTCGTTACAATAAAGGTGAAGGCCAACGAGGACGTTATGACATATAAGATTACTTTCGTTCACAAGCCTTACTTCACCCTTACCTATTATAATATAGACGGAAGCGTGCTGGAAAATTCACAGAAAGTGGAGAAAGATGCAAGCATCGCTACATTGAGAGATGATGAAGGGGTTACTGTTGCTGAAGGAAAGAAATTCCGCGGCTGGTTTGCAGAGGCAGATGGTGGACGTAAGTTTACTATAGATGATGTCGTTACTTCTGACCTTAATCTTTATGCAGGTGTTACAGAAATAGAGACAGAAAGCACATCTGCACGCTATACATTCAATCTCACTGACGAATATTTCTATGATGAAGACCATGAGGCGTTTAACGCTGAGAAGGCCCAGTTCCACGATACTGCACACGGATGGACACTCGAGTCAAACGGCAAGATAGACTTGTTGGTCGGCGGTCATGCTTATATTATTGCAACACTGTGCCGTTACAGCAAGCAGGATGCTACACTCACTCTCTATGATGCAGAAGGCAATGAGGTTGCTACTGCTCCCGGATATGATTCAACAGACGGCAAGAGCGTTATGCTCGAATATAAAGGTCAGGCAGGAACTGTCACTCTTAAGTCAAGCAATGAAATTTATCTGCACAAACTCGTGATAGCAAATGTTGAAGATTCTCCTATTGAGATGAACGAGCAGGGCTATTATGTAGTTAAACCAAACGACGGCGGTAACTTCCTTACAACTCTTGAAATCGCAAACGCTGCTTCTTCTTCAGACAAGCGTACCTATGTGTTCGTGCCGGACGGAACTTATGATCTCGGCAACGCCGTGCTTACACCTATATCAGGAAACAATATCTCTGTAATCGGTCAGAGCATGGATAACACAATAATCGTAAACGAGGCTGAGCAGGAAGGTATCGGAGTTTCTGCAACATTCCTCATTACAGGTGAAAATACTTATCTGCAGGATCTTACCCTGAAGAATGCTTACGACTACTACAAACCCGGATTTGCCGGCCGTGCCGTTGTTATCCAGGACAAGGGTAAGCACACTGTCTGCAAGAATGTACGCATGCTTTCTTATCAGGACACATATTATTCAAACAGCAACTCAAACTTCTATTTCGAGAATTCTGACATTCACGGAACGGTAGACTTTATCTGCGGTGAGGGTGATGTGTTCTTTAACAACTGTACACTTACTGTAGAACCCCGCAATGCCGACGGCTCAGGTGAATGTACGCTTACTGCTCCTTCTACAAATTCATCAGAGGGAAACAAGTTTGGTTATGTATTCAGCGGTTGTACAATTGACAGCAAGGCAGAGAAGTTTAACTACGGCCGTGCATGGAACAACACCCCGCGCTGTGCTTACATAAATACAACTCTGCTGCAGCCTGAGCGTCTTAACGAAAACAGATGGACTCTCGGTGGAATGAACGTGCCTGCAGATAAATTTGTAGAGTATAACACTATGGATCAGAGCGGAAAGGTTATTTCGCCAGCTTCACTTGTTTGTACATTTACAAAGGACAGCAAGAGCAATACTTATGAAACAATACTTACAGCTGAACAGGCTGAAGAATACTCACTCGAGACTATCTCTAAATCATGGAACTGGTATCCGGCAACATATACAGCTCAGAAGAGCATGGACGTGCTGAAGGCTGACGGAAACAAACTTACATGGAATGCTGTTGACGGAGCTTTGGCTTATGCCGTGTTCAGAAATGGTGAGTTCGTCGGAATGACAACATCAGCTTCTTATGACATCACAGAAGGAAATGCTTCTGAGTATTCTGTACGTGCTGCTAATGAGTGTGGAGGTTTCGGCCCGGGTTCAACAACAGCTACAGGTATATCTGATTCTGTTGTAGCCGGTGGTGATGTTGTCCGCACATCATATTACAATGTGCAGGGTGCCCGTGTTGGCAGCTCTTATAAAGGTATTGTTATTAAAGTAGAAACGTTGAAAGACGGTAAGCAGATAGCAACCAAAATTATTAGATAGTTATTAAAGGCTTTTAGACGTAATGGTGGATGCGCTTAAATGTGTATCCACCATTTTTATTTTAGAATGTTTGTATGCATTAGTCTCTGTCTGTCATTGTATTTTTATGCTGCATTTATTTTGTTCCTTTTGTCCGTCGCTTTTTATCTGTTGATTATTTGAACATACGAAAAGTTAATACTTTCACATCCTTTTTACCTACATCCTAATTAACAATCTTTTGTTGTAGTCGTATTCATGAAGATTTATATATGTTAATAAAATTATGGGTTTTATATATTTAAATTTTTTATGTATAAAATAATGATTTTGTTTTGTGGAATGTATTTTTTTCGTATCTTTGCAGGCAAAACTATCAAACTTATAAAAACTAATATCAAAAAACAAGGTAATAACAATGTAAATGTTTGTTTGATGAGCCTTTATTATGCGATATAGAGTACGTAAGGGTCCGGCGCTTGGCTGTTTTGGACATGCCATAATTGCGCCCTTTATGGTGGTTTTGTCGTAAGATGAATTTATATTTTTTATTTTTAATTAAATTAATAACATTTATGTCTGGTAATTTGAAAACTTTTCGAATTGTGCTTTTAGTGCTTTTCACTTTTGTGGTGAGCGGTCTTTCTGCACAAACAGTTAAAGGTAATGTGAAGGACACCAACGGTGAGCCGATCATCGGTGTGACTGTCCAGGAGAAAGGTACCAAGAATGTCGCCGTGACAGATCTTGATGGAAATTTCTCTATTAAAACAACCGGCGACGGACAGTTGCAGTTTTCATACATCGGTATGAAGGCTAAGACTGTAAATGCTGCCGGAAAATCAAACATCAACGTTGTACTTGAAGATGAGGCAACAAATCTTGATGACGTTGTCGTTATCGGTTATGGTACAGTTAAGAAAAGAGACTTGACTGGTTCTGTTGCATCAGTTAGTGCTGAAGACATCGCAAACATTCCTGTTTCAAGCGTAAGTGAGGCTATGACAGGTAAAATGGCCGGTGTTAACATCACAACAACAGAAGGTTCTCCTGACGCCGACATCAAGATTCGTGTGCGTGGTGGAGGTTCTTTGTCTCAGGACAACTCACCTCTTTATATAGTAGACGGCTTCCCTGTTGAGAGCATCAGCGACATCGCACCCAGCGAAATTCAGAGCATCGACGTATTGAAGGATGCTTCGTCTACTGCTATTTATGGTGCGCGTGGTGCAAACGGTGTAATCATCGTTACAACAAAGAGCGGTAAAGAGGGTAAGACTCAGGTTAACTTCAATGCATCTCTGGGATGGAAGAAGGTTACTAAGCTTATCAAGACAATGGATCCTTACAACTATGCATATTATCAGTATGAACTTGGTAATGATGCTTACGGAAACTATGATGACCTTGATATCTGGAAGTCAATCGAAGGACGTGACTATCAGGATGAACTTTTCGGACGTACAGGTTTACAGAAACAATACAATGTTAATGTTAGCGGTGGTTCAAAAGAAATCAAGTATAACGTAGGTTTCTCTCACAACGATGAAAAGAGCATCATGCTCGGTTCTGGTTATGCAAAGAACAATGTTAACGCAAAAATCAATGCTACACTTAACGAATGGTTGACTCTTGACTTCAACGGCCGTATGGCTTTCACAAAGCTCAAAGGTCTTAATGGTGGTGCTGACACCAACGAAAGCAATGCTGCAAACTCTGCTGTAGCAAACTCTGTTAAGTGGAATCCTGTTGAGGCTTTGGTTTCTGTTGATGATGACAGCGAAAACAGCTCTAATACACGACGCAATCCGGTTGAGCGTATCAGCGATACATATAAGTATCAGGAGCGTTTCTCTCAGAACTATAATGTAGGTTTGAACTGGAAACCTTTCAAGAACATTACATTCCGTACTGAATTCGGTTACGGCTGGAAATATAATGATACAGACCAGGTTTGGGGTGCAAGAGCCGTTACAAACTCTAAATATGGATATAACGGACAGCCGCAGGCTATGTTTGTAAGACTGGAGAATAAGAACTGGCGCAATGCTAACACTGTTACTTACGATAACAGAAAATTGTTCGGTGGCCGTGATCATATTAACGTAATGATCGGTCAGGAGTGGAGCAGTTCACGTGATATTACACGTACAAATGTTTCTGTTGCATTCCCAGAGGAAATGACAATCGATGAGGTTCTTGCAAACACAGCAGCAGGTACAGCTCTTCCAAACGAAGGCGATATTGAGGCACAGGAAAACATCCTTTCATACTTCGGCCGTATTAATTATACAATGGCTGACAAATATCTTGCAACATTCACTCTCCGTGCTGACGGTTCAAGTAAGTTTGGCAAGAATAACCGTTGGGGCTGGTTCCCTTCACTTGCATTGGCATGGCGTATGTCAGAAGAGAACTTCATGAAGGGTGCATCTGACTGGCTCTCTAACTTGAAGCTTCGTCTGAGCTTTGGTACAGCAGGTAACAACCGTATTAATTCAGGATTGCTCGAGCCCTTATATTCAATGGCTTCTAATACATCAAAGGCTCCCGAGTTCAACGGCGTTACAGGTTCAATGCTTGAGCATGGTAAATATCTTTATAATCCTGACTTGAAATGGGAAACAACCATAACACGTAACTTGGGTATTGACTTCGGTTTCTGGAATAACAGAATCAGCGGTACTTTGGATTTCTACTGGAATACAACAAAGGATCTGCTTATGGAAACAGTAATTCCTTCAAGCACAGGATATGAAACTCAGTTCCAGAACTTTGGTAAGACATCAAACAAGGGTGTTGAACTTGCAATCAACGCTGTACTTGTTGACAAGAAGAACTTTGGATTGAACTTTAATTTCAATATTTCTTACAACCGCAACAAGATTGAAGAACTTAACAGCGGCAGCCCATGGCAGAGCTCAAGTTGGAGTGGTAAGACTCTTGAGCAGTATGAGGACTTCCGTGTTGTTGCCGGTGGTCGTCTGGGAGAACTTTGGGGATACAAGACAAATGGTTATTATACCGTTTATGATCCTGCCACAGGCACAGGTGACCTCGTGCTGAATGCAAATGGAACATGGTCTTTGCGTGAAGGACTGAAAGACAACAGTTATACTTACTTTGGCGGTCTCTATCCTGGCGTTCTTAAAGTTCAGGTTGACGAAAATGGTGATCCTATAAAGCAGCGTCTTGGCAATACTGTTGCTCCTACGACAGGTGGTTTCGGATTTGACGGTCGCATAGGTAACTTTGACTTCAACGTATTCTTTAACTATTCTCTTGGCAACAAGTTGGTTAACGGTACAAAACTTGCAAACTCTTTCTATGCAGGTTCAAGCAAGAACTACAACCTGGTTGCAGACTTCAATCTTGAGAACCGTTATACATGGATCGACCCTGAGACAGGTCTTAACTTAGGTCGTCCTTCAACAAACACTATTGCTGCTTATGGTAGCGCTGAGGCTGTTATGGCACGTCTGAACGAAATCAACCAGGGTAAGGTTATGTATAACCCTGCAGGTGTTTCAAAGATGTACCTTATTGATTATGCAGTTGAGGATGCTTCATTCTTGCGCGTACAGAATATTACAGTAGGATATACACTTCCTAAGAAGTGGGTTAAGGCTATGAATATTGAGAATATCAGACTCTATTTCACAGGTTATAACCTCTTCTGTATCACAGGATATGATGGCTATGATCCTGAAGTTGATACAAGCAGTAAGAAGACTCCTATGTGTCCTGGTATAGATTATGCGGCATATCCTAAGAGCCGTACATTTGTAGGAGGTATTAACGTAACATTCTAAATTTTAAGAATATAGAAATTATGAAAAAGATATTTTCAATGATGATTCTTTCTGCGGGAATTTTGGGACTTTCATCTTGTTCTGATTTCCTGGATCAGAATTCTCCTTCGGAAATGAATCAAACAACTGTGTATAACTCAACATATTACACAAGTTTGCGTGTGAATAAACTTTATGGTGGTATGGGCCAAGACCGTACTTATTCACAGGATTGGAGTATTACAACCAATATAAACAGTGATATCGAGCTTGTAGACGGTCTCGGAAACGGTGCTTATGAAGCAGGTAACCGTGGTGCCGGAAACTATAATGTTTCTACAGGATGGAGCACTCTTACAGATGAGTGGACTGCAATGTATGGAATCATTGAGGATGCTAATGATATTATTGAAGGCATTCGTCAGAGCCCACTTTTTGTTGAAGGCAATGATTCATACCAGGAAATGGGCCGTTATCTCGGTGAAGCTTTGACTATCAGAGCTATGGTATATTTTGACATGTTGCGTTACTGGGGTGATATTCCTATGAAACTCGAAACATCTCAGCCTGATTTGAGCAATGCGTTCATGGCCAAGACTGACCGTGATGTTATTATGGACACATTGATGGTTGACCTTGATGAAGCTACAAAACTTTTGCCTTGGGCAGGTGAGAACGGATATACCACAGAGCATGTAACAAAAGGCTATGCTCACGCCCTGTTGGCACAGATAGCGATGACACGTGCAGGCTATGCTATACGTGAGAAGGCTAAGGACGGATATGAGACAGCTAGTTATTCAGATCCTGTGTATCCGACACAGCGTCCTGGTGCAGAGGAGCGTAAGGCTCTCTATGAGAAAGCGTTGAAGCATCTTACAGCCGTTATCGTATCTGGCAAGCACCAGTTGAATCCTTCGTTCGAAAATGAGTGGTATCTTATCAATCAGCAGACATTGGATTTGACATATCAGGAGAACTTGTTCGAGATACCTATGAAATATAACGTTACAAGTGAGCTTGGTTATACAATTGGTGTGCGTATCACAAAGGATAATGCTACATTTGGTAATGGTAACTCTAGCGGTAAAGTTAAGTTGACAGCTCCTTTCTTCTATTCTTATAAGCAGAACGATACACGCCGTGACGTAACTGTTGCTCCTTATGAAATCACTACTACAAGCGGTAGCGACAATAGAGCTGAGCAGGCTGTTGAAAAGATGCTTAAGAATGCTCCATTTGGACTTTATGTAGGAAAATGGAATCCGAGATGGATGTCTGAAACATGGCTTTCTGACAACCAGAAGATTGACTCAAAGCACATGACTGGTATCAATCCTGTTAAGATGCGTTATTCTAATGTACTGCTTTTCTATGCAGAGTGTATGAACGAATTGGCTGGAGGTCCTGATGCAACATATCCTGATAATGCTGGCTTGACAGCCCGTCAGGCTTTGGCTCTCGTACATGAGCGTGCTTACGATGACGAGCATAAGGCTGAAGCTCAGGCTTATGTGGCTTCTCTTCCGTCAGATAAGGAAGGATTCTTCAACGATGGTATCGTACAGGAGAATGCATGGGAGTTTGCAGGTGAAGGCTTCCGCAAATATGATCTGATTCGTTGGAACCTGCTTGTTCAGAAGATTTATGAGTTTAAGCAGACATATCTGCGTCAGCTTGCTGATGGAACATATCCTGAAAAAGTGTTCTTCAACTATACAGATGACTCAAAGAGTCGTATCGATTTCTCTTCTGTGACATGGTATACACCTGTCGAGGAAGTTAATGAGGCAGATTATCAAGACAGCTGCGACTGGTTCGGAAAGGCTGATCTTGAATCAGGAACAGATACTCAGGTAAATACAAACCTTCCTTCTATATGTAGCGGACTTGTTGGCAATGATGTAAATTCGATGGATGCAGGTGTTGCAGTTAAGAATCGTTATTTGATGCCTATAAGTTTGACAACAATCTCTGACTCACAGGGATACTTAAGTAACTCATACGGTTATTAATTTACAGTAAATTAAAAAAGGATGAAAACTATTAATAAATTTTTCAGTTCAATACTGATAATGTTTTTAGGTCTCTCTGTGGTTTCTTGTACGGACGGAAACGACTGGGGCTTGGACAGTGCTTTTGACAGATTGTTTGGAGTTGGAGAGGACGACATTACTGTTGAAACAACTGCAACAACTGCAACTGTTACTTTCTCGGCAATGTCTGCCACAAAGGACTCTTTATATTTTGTTATCGAGGTCAGCAAAGACTCTTTGTATGACGAAATTGCAATGGGCGGTGAGCGTGCCAAAGTTTTTGGACTGAACAAAGAAATCAGAAAGTCTCCTGTTGTTCTGACAGGTCTTGACGGTGATTCTAAGTATTA
The DNA here is from genome assembly GCF_057607445.1 of Xylanibacter sp. Taxonomy (NCBI): domain Bacteria; kingdom Pseudomonadati; phylum Bacteroidota; class Bacteroidia; order Bacteroidales; family Prevotellaceae; genus Xylanibacter; species Xylanibacter sp. Next base: position 43,438 of record NZ_DBLZAX010000014.1, read on the forward strand.
TATGCGAATAAAGACAATGTCTGATACAAAGGCAGAGTCTAAGTGGGTTTATTATAAAGAAGGTGAATCTTTTAAAACTCAGGCAGAGCAGATCTTTGATGAGGTGCTGGCTGATGACTATACAGATTCTGAGGTTACATTACGCTGGAATGCACCGGCTGATTCTGTAACAAACATCCTGGTTGTTCAGGGCACAGACACAACTGACTATGTGTTGACTGAAACAGATAAGGCAGAACAAACTCATACGTTTACAGGTCTGACTCCTCTGACAACTTACACCTTTATAATATATAATGGTGAGGCTAAGCGTGGTACACAGACTGTTACAACTTCTGCTGCACCTCCTGCTGCAAGTTATACAGAGTATCTTGATGCTGACATTGAAAGATTCAACCAGGCTCTTATGGATGAAATCCTGTCAAAAGCTCAGGCTGCAACAGGTTCTGGTAATGTAAGCGTTACAATTGTATTCCCGGCAGACAAGACAATTGAGGTTATTGGTGATGATACTCAGAGCGATCCGGGTGCACTTACAGTTCCTGACGGAATGTCTGTTAACTTCTTTGGCCGTGGTGGTGGTGAAACACCTGTATTGCGTCTGCTGAAGAGCATTGACATCGCTGGTTCACATAACTTCATAACATTCCAGCATCTGAAGATTGTAGATGACGGTTCTGGCGCAAACTATCTGATTAACCAGAGCAAGGCTTGTACTGTAGACAAGATTGAATTCACTGACTGTGAAGTTTCTGGTATGAAGAATACTTTCTTCCGCCTGCAGGGCAGCGAGGCTAAGGTTATCAACAATCTGGTTATTGATAACTGCTTGATGCATGATCTTGGCTCAGGATATTCATTCATACATGTTGATGACAATGGAAACCAGGCTGTATATGTTAACAACATTAAGATGACAAACAGCACTTTCTGGAATATCTGTGTTACGGGTAAGACCTTTATCTATAGTGAGAAAGTGAACATGAGCTCAATCTACATGGAGTATTGTACTTTCTATAACAACAACGGTAGTGGTCAGTACTTTATCGATTTCAACGATAAGACCTATGGTCCTGAGACGTTCTCTGTATTTAACTGCGTATTCGGTAAGACTCCGGATGAGGCAACAAACAAGAACATCAGAGCAAAGATTGAACCTGAAGTTGTGAACTCATATTGCGCAAGCGACTTCTATAAGTCTAAGGGCTTCCCCAACATAACAATTCTTGATTACACATCAGATAAGTTGTTTGTTGATCCGGCAAATGCAGACTTCCACTTCATTTCAGGAACATTAGATAATTCAGGTGCTGGTGACCCAAGATGGTGGCCCGCAGCAGAATAATCATTCATAAAATCAAAGAGGGGCAGGGCTTTTCTGCTCCTCTTTGATTTTCGTTTATTAGCATAGTTGGGTATAATATTATAGATAAATTTATTTTACTCATCTCACGGGCTTTATCAGTTCGTTGTTTTAATAATAAAGAAACTATTTTTCGTTGTTTACATTTTATGTATAAAACAAGTTTTATTTTTAAGGTATTATCATTATTGTTGTGCTTGTCTTCTTTTCAGACAGCATACTCGCAGGATAAGCCGATAGCCTTTCCAGGTGCTGAAGGTTTTGGACGTTATACCACAGGTGGACGAGGTGGTGCTGTATACCATGTAACCAATCTTAATGACAGCGGTACAGGATCATTTCGTTGGGCGTGCGAACGTAGTGGAATTAGGACCATCGTTTTTGATGTGTCTGGTACAATACATTTGAAGAGTGAACTCAAACTGCGTAACGGTAACGTGACGATTGCCGGACAGACAGCTCCTGGTGACGGTATATGCATTGCTGATCATCCTTTTGTAATAGCTACGGATAATGTTATTATGCGTTTTTTGCGTTTCCGACTTGGAAACAAATATGTAGATGACCATGAAGGCGATGGTCTTGGAGGTACTGACAACAAGAATATAATTGTCGACCATTGTTCTGTAAGCTGGAGCATAGATGAGTGCTTGTCTGTATACGGAAGCGAGAACACAACAGTTCAGTGGTGTATTGCTGCGCAGAGTCTTCGTGAGTCAGGCCATTCAAAGGGTGCTCATGGATATGGCGGTAACTGGGGTGGTTCCGGTGCAACTTATCACCACAATCTTCTTGCTCACCATGAGTCACGCGCTCCGCGCCTTGGCCCGCGCCCTGATACACAGACAGATGAGCGTATGGATATGCGCAACAATGTTATATACAACTGGGCCGGAAATGGATGTTACGGCGGTGAAGGCATGAATGTTAACATTGTGAACAATTATTATAAGCCAGGACCTGCTACAAATACAAGGAAGACTGATATGCAGAAGAGGATAGCAGGAATCGGCATCCGTACTTCTGAATACACAGATCACGATACAGACAAACCTAATGAATGGGATGTAATGTGGCACGTCTGGGGCGACTTTTATGTAGACGGAAATGTAAATCCAAAATATTCTGATGTTACTAATGACAACTGGACATACGGTATTTACAATCAGATAAGCAACAGTGGCAACGACAATACGTTCACACAGGAGACCCGCGACACGATGCGCTTGTCAGAACCATTGACGTTTGAGGCTGTAACAACACATTCGGCTGAGATGGCTTATGACAGGGTGCTTGCCTATGCAGGTGCGTCACTGCACAGAGACTGGGTAGACGAACTCGTTGTAAACGATACGCGTAATGGCGGTGCGTCATGCACAGGTACATCAAGTGCAACAAGCAAGTTGCCGGGCATTATTGACAGCCAGGACGACTTGAAGCAGGCTTTCCCTGATGCAGGAGATGATTGGAGCGCATGGCCTGAACTGAAATCTGAGGCAGCTCCGTTAGATACCGATGGCGACGGCATGCCTGATGCATGGGAAGACGCAAACGGACTTGACAAGAATAATGCCAGTGACGGAAAGACCATAGGAGCTGACGGATATTCAAATCTTGAGAGATACATGAACAGTATTGTTGCCGAGATAATGGAGGCTGGCAATGAAGGCGGAACGCTTCTTAGCGGCAATCAGATTTATGATGATGACAACGACCCGTCAGATGGTGAGACTGTTGTTTATGAACTTTCATCAGATACATATCTTAATTCTGATTCTGGAAATTCTGCTTTATGGATTTTCAACAACGGTTTCAGCATTTCTAATGATGGTGGTAAAGGCTATTCGAAAGGCGAGCAGGGCTGTGTCAAGTATTCAAGCGGAGTGCAGTTTACAGTGAACATTCCTTCAGGCAAGAAGGTTACAAAAGTAGGCATCTATGGATACGACAACTATGCTGACGGTGACAGCTATCTTGCAGAGCTTAACGGCATGGAATATTCAGAGACTGACTATGTGTTCCCGGCAAAAATAGGCACAACTCCGGTGTATAAGTCTTATGATATAGAACTTGTTTCACCTGCCGAAGGCACACTTACGTTTAAGGCAGCCGGCAAGCAGTGTGTATGGAAACTTTCTCTCACAACAACAACTCCAACCGGCATCTCTGAAATCAATACTGATGAAAAGAATGCAGGAAAGATATATAATCTGCAGGGTGTAGAAATGAAAGGTTCATTGCAGCCCGGAATATATATCCGTAACGGCAAGAAGTTTGTTGTTAAATAGAATGTTTAAACAGCAGATAAAATAATTATTAAGGCAGAAGTCATTATCATAATGGCTTCTGCCTTTTTGTTTTAAAAAGCGTTTGTAGGAAGTTCTTATTTTCTGTTTTGTCAGAATTATTCAGACTGATTTTGGATTAGCAGACAATAATCCGCTTAATATAAAGCACCATTTTGGCTTGATTATGATGACTGACTAGAAGCCTGTTGATTAGGCTTTGTTCCCTGTTTTGGTTCATTTGCATTTTGTTTTGTATATAAACAGATGAACCATATAAAAAACATTTTGTGATATTTTTACTTTTCTTTGGTTTTAAGTATCTTTGCATATGTGATAAATCGTGACTTTATTTAAAGTCTTTTTGAGTTCTTGTAAACTGTTTAAAATCTATAATACCAAGAAAACGATGAAAAAGCGAAATCTATTTGTTGTAGCGGCTGTCTTTTGTTCTGTTGTTTCTGGTGCTCAGACTCTTCCTTACCAGAATCCTAATCTTTCCGCAAAGGAACGTGCTGCTGATTTATGTTCAAGGTTGACGCTTGATGAGAAAGCCAAGCTGATGCTCGATCAGTCAGAGGCAATCCCCCGACTAGGCATACCCGGCTTTGCATGGTGGAGCGAAGCCCTTCATGGCGTCGGACGCAACGGCTATTGCACGGTGTTCCCTTCATGTATCGGAATGGCTGCGTCTTTCGACGATGTGTTGCTCGAGCGTATATATACGGCGGTGAGCGATGAGGCACGTGCAAAGAATACGGCACAGAGAAAGAAGGGCAGCGTGGGCCGTTATCAGGGTCTTTCGTTCTGGACTCCAAACGTAAACATTTTCCGTGATCCGAGATGGGGACGCGGGCAGGAAACTTATGGTGAGGACCCGTATATGAACACGCGTATGGGACTTGCCGTGGTGCGTGGCCTGCAGGGACCGGCCGGACATAAGTATATGAAGCTTTATGCCTGCGCAAAGCATTTTGCCGTACATAGCGGTCCTGAGAAGACGCGCCATCATTTCGACATCGAAAACCTGTCGCCACGTGATTTGTGGGAGACTTATTTGCCGGCATTCAAGGCGCTTGTGCAGAAGGGAGGCGTAAAGGAAGTTATGTGTGCATATCAGCGTTTTGAGGGAGAGCCATGCTGTGGCAGCAACAGGCTGCTTAGGCAGATTCTTCGTGACGAATGGGGATTCAAGGGGCTTGTGGTGAGCGACTGCGGCGCCATCAGTGATTTTTGGACTCCTGGCTGCCATGAAGTTTCACCCGATGCTGCTTCAGCCTCAGCCAAAGCCGTTATAAGCGGCACAGACCTCGAATGCGGAAACAGCTATAAGGCTCTGCCTGATGCCGTAAAGGCCGGAGCCATAACGGAGCAACAGATAAATACAAGTGTAGAACGGCTGCTTGAGGCGCGTTTTGAACTAGGCGACTTTGACCCTGACTCACTTGTTGAGTGGACACGCATTCCTGAAAGTGTTATAGCTAGCAAGGCCCACAAGAAGCTGGCGCTCGACATGGCACGCGAGCAGATGGTGCTGCTGCATAACAAGAACAACACTCTGCCGTTGGCAAAGGACGCTTCTGATATTGTAGTTATGGGACCTAATGCTGCCGATTCGACAATGATGTGGGGCATATATTACGGTCAGCCTACACACACCATCACGGTGCTTGAGGGAATGCGCAACAAGCTTGGCTCTGGCGTAAGATATGTCAAGGGATGCGACATAACGTCAATGACCGAGAGTGAGAGCATTTTTGGACGCATGACAGGACTTGACGGCAAGGCCGGAATGACAGCAAAGTTCTGGAATAACACCGATATGGACGGACAGCCTGTTTATGAGGGCAATTATTCGAGCCATCCTCAGTTTGACACCGGCGGCAACACCGTATTTGCTCCGGGAGTGGAGCTGAAAGATTTTTCTGTCAGGTTTAACGGAAACTTTACGGCTGACAAGACTGAGACTCTGTGTGTGAGATATCTGAATGACGGACGCATACGCCTTATTGTCAACGGAGACACTTTGGTAAACAGAAATAATAAGAACGAGGTGAGGCTTAATGAGCGCCGTATTAAGGTTAAGGCCGGCGCCAACTATTCTGTGCAGCTCGACTATATCCAGTTTGGCAACGGTGCTTCGCTGAATTTTGACGTATCAAGAATGCAGACACTCACAGTTCCCGGTGTGCTCAAGTCTGTTGGTGATGCATCCACTGTTGTGTTCGTTGGCGGTATATCGCCCAATCTGGAGCGTGAGGAGGCTAAGGTTACGGAGCCGGGATTTGACAATGGCGACCGTACCAGCATTGAACTTCCCTTAGTTCAGCGCGAACTTATTAAGGCTCTTCATGATGCAGGCAAGAAGGTTGTGCTGGTCAATTGCAGCGGCAGTGCGGTTGCGCTTACACCAGAACTCGAGACATGTGATGCAATTCTGCAGGCATGGTATCCAGGTGAGCAGGGCGGTACGGCTGTGGCAGATGTTCTGTTTGGCGATTACAATCCCGGCGGCAAGCTTCCTGTTACATTCTATAAGAACGACAGTCAGCTGCCTCCGTTTGACGATTACAATATGTCAAACCGCACCTACCGCTATTTTAAGGGCGAACCGCTGTTCCCCTTTGGATACGGATTAAGCTATACGACATTCACTGTAGGCGAGCCGTCTTATGACGCCTCAACCGGCAAGATAAAGGTGAAGGTTGGCAATACCGGCCGTCGTGACGGAGTTGAAATCGTGCAGGCATATATGCGCAACACGGCAGATGCAGAAGGACCGCTGAAAACATTGCGCGGATTTGCGCGTGTTGAGCTGAAGGCAGGCGAGACGAAGACCGTAGAAATAGATTTTCCGCGTGAAGCTTTTGAGGGCTGGGATGCTCAGAGTAATGCCATGAGAGTGGTGCCGGGCAGGTATGACATCATGGTCGGAACATCGAGCGCTGACAAGGATCTGAAGCGTATAAGCGTGGATGTGAAGTGATAAAACAGAAAACTCGTTTGGCAACATGACATTTTATCGAGTAAAAAGTCATGACATTTTAAAATCGCGAAATAGCGATTCAGATGGCTGTCATTGGCCTAAAAACATTCAAAATCTATGGTTTTTAGCAGCCTGAAAGGTGAGTTTTGAGATGAAAACCATTGACTTTTGACTATAAAACAAGCCTTTTGACACTGCAAAACATGTCATTTTATGTTATAAAAGCATACCTTTTACACGCTGAAAGGTATGCTTTTGCTTTTATTATACAGTGCGAATTAATACCTGAATGCTATAAGATGCTGATAACCAATGCTTTATCATATGACTTGTAAAATGCAGGATTTTAAGGCTAGGGATATCTTTTATTTTCGCGATGGCCTTTCTGCGCACGTTAAAGGTTCGGATTTTAGAAAACTTTTACATCCCTTCATTTAGCTTTATGTGTCGTAACAAGCCGTAATTCATATAGACTTCTCAGTCTGTTTCATTCCAGTTGAATATATTAAAATAAAAGGGATGCAGCCATGACAGCTGCATCCCTTATGATGTATAATCTGTTGTTTAAGATTATTTGTTAACGAATTTCTTGCCGTTCTGAATCAGAATGCCCTTTGTGTTCTTGCTTACGCGCTGACCTGCGAGGTTGTAAACAGGGGCATTTGTGTCAAACTTCTCAACTGTTGTGCCGCTGATGCTTGTGCCTGTTTCGTCAAGCTGATAGAGGAAAGGCAATACTGTATTTTCCTTCTTTTCTGTATATACACCGAATGTTGTATAAGTGCCGTCACCCCACTGGATGAAATATCCGTTGTTGGCAATCTTGAATGTACCGTCAGTCTGAGCCTCTACAGTCCAAACGCTAGGTTCAGAACCTACATTGAATGAGTTGTATGTTCCGCTCTGATACATGTATCTGTCGTAGCAGTCCTGTATTGTGTAGCCTGAACCTTTTTCTGTAAATACGAAGCTGTCATCGTATGTGCTCTTTATTTTGATAACGTCAGTAAGTTCATCAATAGAGCCTGAATTCAAGTAGCCGTATGTGTAATTTTCAGAAAGCGGATATGCATAGTATGTCTTATTGTCACGCTGAGCAACGATAAGATATTCTTTACCGCTTGTTATGGCAGCAACTTTCTTGTAAGTGTTATATTTGAACACTTCGATTGTGCAAGTAGCCTTGCCTGCATAGTATTCATCGTTTTCCTCAGAAGTGGCTGTGATAACAGCTGTTCCTAATTCGCCACCTAATGTGATAGTTCCCTCGCTGTTTACAGAAGCAACGCCTTCATTGTCAGATGCAAATGTAACGGCTGCTGTTGTAGCTTTAGTAAATGTAGGAGCAGTAAACTCTGTTCCCTGTTCAACAGAAACCTCATCTTCGCTGAACTTAAGTTCTGCGTTCTTCTTTGCAACTCCACCTGCAAGTGTTACTACGGCATTCTTGTAGCGGTTCTGAGTTGATACACTTGAGTTGTTGGCGTCACGTGAAGCTGTGAATGTAACTTCGGCAGCATCTCCGGTCCATGTAATGTTTTTGTCAGCGTCTTCAGTTATAGTGCCGACATTGGCTGTGAGGACACCCCATTTGTCAATTTGGCCATGCTCAAGAGTGATGCTTGTCATGTTGCCTGTTGTAGATGTGAATGTCATTGTACATCCGTCAAGAACTTCAGTGCTTTTTCCTCCGTAAAGACGTACTTCTCCGGCTTTATTGTATGCAGGAGGATTTTGAGAGTTGCCTTTGGCAAATGAAACAGTAATACCGTCTACAGTCTGTGGCATTTCTGTTATGTCGCTAATTGTTGCGTTGCCATATAATGCGGTAAAGTCGAATGTAGTTTGCGCAAATCCTGTTCCGCATATAAGGGACAGTATTGCAATTAAAGATAAGCGTAAAATTTTCTTCATAATCATAATTTTTTTAATTATTAATGTTGTTATATGTTTTACAAAAATAGAGATTTTATTTGTATTGGACAATTCTTTTTATGTTAAAATGTGGTTAATATTTTTTATCAAAAAAAGAGTGAGCAACATTAATGTCCTCACTCTTTTCATAAAGGTCTAATAAAACGAATCTTATTTTATAACTTTATCAGTCTTTGTCTTTCCGTTTTCGTAGGTTATCTTTCTGATATTTATGCCTTTAGCTGGTGCATTTAACTTGGCTCCGCCAAGTGTGAAGTATTCAATCTTCTTTATTTCAGAAGTGGTAACTTCATTGCTTATGCCTGTAGATACGCACGAAGGATAATACTCGTCAACGGTATTTATGGCATCCGTGTTCTGAGATTTCATGATATTCTCAACGATAGAGTTGATATAAACCTCAACGTTGGTGTACCATCCTTTCTGTGTGTCTATAGTATACAGACTTGCATCTGAGGCATCGTTGGGATTAAGGCCGTTGGCAATTTCCCATTCGTCGGGCATTCCGTCGTTGTCGCTGTCGTAGCCGTCAGGGCGCTGACCGGTGGGGAAGTTGGCTTCGGTGTATCCGTTAACATCAGAAACAAGGTCTACAAGACCTTCCTGCTTGGTTACAGAGCCTGTATATGTTGCCGTACCTGTCTGGGCTTCTTCCATATAGCGGGCGTCAACCTCGTCGCGATAAAGAGATGCACCGCAGTAGAGCATGACCTTGCTGAATGCGTTTTCTGCACTGTGGGTTGTAACCTCGCCCATTGGAGCTGGCTCGTCCATCTTTATTCTGACGCACATTTCGCCGTCGCTGTTTGCCACGTGTTCAACGGCATCTCCGTAATAGTTGTTTACGTCCTTAGAATATTCTTCGCCATTGATGGTGTATGTGCCGTCGTCATAGCTTACGCCGCTCCAGTCTCTGTTTTGAGTTATTGAACCTCCGTGAGTTTCTGTAGTGTTGCCTGCAATGTAGTAACGGCTGGTCATACCGAAGATTTTCGGATGTCCTTCAGAGTTTCCATCGGCAGCAACTGAAATTTCTGTAACCTTCTTTGCTTTGCTGTCCGGTGTAGACGGACCGCCCTTATAGTAGTTGTTCACTATATTAATTTGTCCGCCGCCGGGGCCTCCGTAGCAGCCGTTGCTGTTGCCCCAGTTATACATCACGCAGTTGCGGAAGTCAACATTTTCGGCCTGAACAGAGTTCTTCCAGTTATATGTGCTGTACAGTTTGTTGCCCGTGTATCCGCTCCATTCATAGCGTGCGCCGTTGAAACGCGGAACGCGGTTGGTTACGTGTGCTATCATGTTGTGGTGAAAGCTTGCCAGCTTACCGCCCCAGATGCCTCCGTAGCCGTGTGCTCCCTTGCCGTGTCCGGCGTTGTTAAGGCTCTCGGCAACAGTACACCATTGCATTGTAAAGTTATTGTTGTCGTAGAATGAGGCAACTTCGTCTATGCTCCAGCTGAAAGAGCAGTGGTCAAGAATAATACCTGTTGTTTCTCTTTGCCATGTTGCGTCTGCTCCGTCGTTCTTGTCTTTTTCCTGTCCGCGGCGCACGCGTATAAATCTTATGACATTGTTTGCTCCCGGTCTTACAGTATAATATCTTAAAGTTATTCCGGGGTAGGGGGCTGTCTGTCCGGCAATGGTGGTGTTTGCGCCGATGCTGATATCAGATTTCAGAGGTATTACTCCGGCAACATCAAATACGACAATCTTCTTAGAAGAACCGCTGACAGCAGATCTGAAAGAACCTGTACCGCTGTCGTTCAGATTAGTTACATGTACGATCTTTCCTTCGCGTCCGCCCGTTACGTAGCGTCCGTGACCTTCAGCTCCGGGGAATGCGGGAGCTTGCGCAGAAACAGCAATGGCACTCGCTGCCATTGCTGTTGTCATTAAGAGTTTCTTTTTCATTAAATGCTGTTAGAATTATCTTTTGTTATATCTGTTTTAATAAATGTCAGATGCTTTTAAGTAGATTTTGTCTTGCTGCTGATTACTGATTGAGCTTGGCAACATCGTATCCCATGCGCTCCATCTCCAGTGAAGCCCAGATAAACGGACCAACGCCTTTTCCGTCGTTGTCGCGTATAGGTTCACTCATGTAGTAGTTGAACGAGCCGTCGCGGCGGCGTCCTTTTGCGTTGTCGGGGCCTAAGCCTGACACTTCGCAGCAGCGTGTAAGTGATACAGTCTTGTCTGCATTCACCTTGATAAACTCTTTCAGTATGCCTTTATAGCCTTTCAGTCCGGCTTCTTTCAGGTCGTTAGAGAAGTAGCCGAGGCGTGAGCCTTTCAGCAGGACGTATGTAAACATTGAAGAAGCTGTTGCTTCGAGATAGTTGCGCGGATCTTTAACGTCGAGCACATCATACCATAAGCCGGTCTTCTTGTCCTGATATTTTACGGTTGCTTTCATGACGTTGTTCAGCATATCAATCAGCTTACCTCTGTTCTCATAGTTTTCAGGGAGAACGTCGAGCACTTCGAGTATAGCCATTGCAAACCATCCTTGAGCGCGTGCCCATGTATGTTTAGACAAGCCTGTTTCTGGGTTGGCCCAGAACATCTTCTGAGTTTCGTCCCATGCATGTTTCCACAGTCCTGTCTTTTCATCGTATGTACGGCTGTATGTCTTTGAAATCTGCTCGAAAGTGTCGTCATAATACTTCTTTGCCTTTTTCTCGCCTTTCAGTATAGGTGCTCCCATTGTGTAGAACGGATGTCCCATATATACGCCGTCGAGCCATACCTGGTGTGCGTATATAGCTTTGTGCCACCACACTCCGTCCTTTGTACGAGGCTGTTTTTCGAGCTGTTTGAACAGTGTTTTCAGGGCTTTCTCATTCTTCTTCTCGGGGAAAAGGCTGTTCATGCGCAGAATATAGCGTGCCGGACGTGTGTTGTCCAGGTTGAAGTCTTCATATTTGTATCCTGTGATGTTGCCCTTTTCGTCAATCATCTTAGCCGGGTATTGCTTCAGATAGTCTATGATGCTCTCGTCTTTGTATGCCAGATAGGTGTCGAGCATTGATTCGAGCTCTATTCCTACAACATATCCCCATTTTGGCTTTTTTGCGAAGTCAATCATGCACGGGTCTGGGTTGCGCTGCATCTCTGAGTGTACCATCCACTCGCTGTAGTTCTTGAACGGAGCCTCGGCAAGGATAAGTGAACCGTTGATGAAGAGGTTATCGTAGTTCATGTCGCGGGTTTTGCCATTGATGTAAACCGGCTTGTCATAAACGCCGTCAAACTTACAGTCCTTCAGATTGATGTTGTATACATTGGTCAGTGAGTCGAATGCTACAACCATGATTCCGTATTTGCTCTTCTGGCAGGTTACGTTCTCCATGTAGACGTTGCGTACTGTCGGGTAGAATCCGCGACGGCCAATTTCTTTCGGCTCATAGTCAAGATTTATCTTGAGCACAGCCTCGGCGCACTGGCCAACTTCAACGTTGCGCATATAGATGTTTTCAATCACGCCGCCACGGCATGAGTTTGTCTTTATTCTGAGAATACGGTCAAGGTTTGGGCTGTCCATTTTGCAGTTTTCAACAAACACATTGTTGCATCCGCCTGAAATCTCAGAGCCGATAACCACTCCTCCGTGTCCGTCTTTCATTACGCAGTTGCGCACAATTATGTTTTTGCTCGGACGTCCTACATAACGGCCCTTGCCGCCTTCGCGTCCGTCCTCGTTGCGTCCGCTCTTGATTGCGATGCAGTCGTCGCCAGTGTCGAACACACAATTCTCAATAAGAACATTCTCGCATGATTCAGGGTCACAGCCGTCTCCGTTAGGGCCGTCGTTGTGTACGGTTACGTTTCTTACGGTTATGTTCTTGCTCAGCAGCGGGTGCATTACCCAGAACGGTGAGCGTACCATTGTTACGCCTTCAATCAGAATACCGTCACACTGATTGAAGTTTACCATCTGAGGGCGCAGACCTTTTTTCGGGCCGAATATACGTTTTTCGATAGGCACTCCGTTTTCTGCCATTTTCAGCAGGTCGGCGCGTCCTCCTGGATTCTGCTGCTTTTCCTCAACAACAATGTCTTTGCTCTTAGGAGTCTTTCCGCTCATCAGCCACCATGTGTCGTCAGAACCGTTACCGTCGATAGTTCCTTCTCCGGTTATCGCGATGTCTGTTTCCTTGTAAGCATAAATCAGCGGTGAATAGTTTATGCAGTCGAGTCCTTCCCAGCGTGTTTCAACCAGAGGATAAAGGCTTCTGTCAAATTCGAAGAATAGGGTAGCACCCTTTTCGATTACAAGGTTAACGTGGCTCTTCATTCTGATGGCGCCAGTCTTCCATGTTCCTTGTGGGATTACAACACGTCCGCCACCGGCTTTTGAGCAGGCCTCTATAGCCTTGTTGATGGCTTTCTGGTTTTTTGCCGCACTGGCCTTTAGCGATGCTCCATACTTTGTTATGTCAAAAGTACGGTCGGCAAACTTAGGCATCCTGATGCTTTCTTCAATTTGTTTGTACTGCGTTTCCCATACTGATGCCGTCATGGCAAGCGGAAACAGTAGGCATAGCAATAATGTCTGTAATTGTTTCATAAAAACTAAGTTTGTAATGTATACGTAAAGTTAATATATGTTATTATTTTTTTGATTGTTGGTACAAATATAGTGAATATAATTTGAATACGAAAGCTTGTGTGTATTATTTTGTTTTATTTTTTGTAATATGCTTTGATTTACAGCACTTTGCAATATGTAATGCAGAATGCCAAAATGTAAAATATTTAACATTTTATGTAGTCTAAATGTTAAATATTAGTTTTTTAAATCAAAAAACTTGCAATTGTCATTGAAATGCCTTATATTTGCGACATCTTATTTATGATTTCGAAGTTTTAACGAAATCGTCAGAGGTTGACAGCATCCTGCGTCAACCTCTTTTTGTTTTTGCCCGTGATTGTTTGTCTGTTATGAAAAATATTGTTACTTTTGTATATCGTTAACCAACATAATATATTATGAAAAAAATCAGGTTTATGTTTGTGCTGTTGTTGACAGCATTCTTTTTTTCTGCATGCGACAAACCCTATGATGATTCGGAAGAAGGCATAGATGACGGAACGGAGATTGTCGGCGGAACGGATAAGGACACCGGTTCAGATGATGAAGATGAAGGCGATGGTGAGTATGATGATGATACAGGCATTTCTTTTGGTGATGTTGTGGATGTAGAGACGTTTATCAGTAAGCCTATAGTTGATCAGGTATGGGTGAAGGGCTACATCGTAGGTTCGGCAACTGGCGCCAATGGTAAGAAACGATATGATTTTGAACCTCCGTTTGATCACGATACAGCATTACTCTTGGCTGACGATCCTGCAACAGCTGATCTTTCTCATGTGGTTTCAGTATGCCTCACGTCATGCTCAAAGAAAATACGTGAGGAACTCAATCTAAAGGAGCATCCAGAAAATCGCGGCAAGGTGTTGTCTGTGTTTGGTTTCCGCGAGACGTATCTTGCCATTCCCGGAATAAAGAAAATAGATGCTTACGAATTTTCGAATTAGGATATTGATGTGTCTTATGTTTTCGACTATTGAAGAATTGTCAATGTCATTTTTTTTGCATCTGATCTTGATAAATCCTTGACTGATAGGGTGATAAAATAATTGACAACGCCTCACGGCGTTGTCAATCTCGGATAAACTTATATAATTAAAACACGATAATATAACGTCTTGTCAAATGTAGCGTCAATGTGTAATACTCACGTCAACTGCATATAGCGATATTACACAGCTATGCAGTGACACGGCATTTATTAGTCTGATATTAATTTTATAAGATTGACCATAGCCCCTTACATCGAGAGAATAGGTCTTACATCATAAGGCAGGTATTCTGACTTTGTTCCACTTTCAAGCACCTTCCCGTTTTCACAGTGGCATGTTACTTTTAAGTTATAAAGGAACTTACAGCTGCGGGACAGTCGGAGATTTTCACCCCGTTCCCTTTTTAATCGAGTCGTATCGAACCTTAATCATCCGCAAAGATACATATAGTTTGTCAAAGTTCAAAAGAAAAAACGTTATTTTTCTAAAATATTTGTGCGTGTAAACATTTCTTCTTATATTTGCACGTACAATATGATTGTTTAATATTAATTTAATTTAGATAAAGCCTATCGAAACACTGTTTACCTAAAATTAAAAAATAAGAATAAAGAAATGGAAAATATAAGTAGGTTGACTGATGAGGAGTTAGCTATTTCTTATGTAAGGGGAAACAACAGGGCTTTTGATGAGCTGTTATCAAGAAATCAGAGCAAATTGTTCTCATACATATTGTTTGTCGTCAGAGACGAGGACAAGGCCAACGACCTGTTTCAGGAAACTTTTGTGAAGGTTATAACAAAGCTGCATCAGGGCAGGTATGTTGACAGTGGAAAATTCGGAGCGTGGATTATGCGCATCGCGCATAATGTCATTATGGATTGGTATCGTGAGCAGCGTTCGCGTAATCTGATTGAGCCTACTGACGAGAACGATCTCTCTAATCTCAGCGGCAATGAAATACTGGACAGCAACGTTGAAAACCGTTATGTAAACGATCAGATAATGGTTGATGTCAAGAACATGATGAATATGTTGACTCCTACGCAGCGTGAGGTTGTGTTCATGAGGTTTTATCAAGATTTGTCGTTTAAGGAGATTGCCGAGACTACGGGAGTCAGCATCAATACTTCATTGGGCAGAATGCGGTATGCTATCCTCAATCTGCGCCGTATGTCAAAGGAACATAATATAGCGCTTCAGCTTGACTGACCGGTCAGACTTGCGCCGTTCTTTCGATTTAGTCAATATTGAATAACTTTAATAATATAGACAAGCCGATTTAATTCGGTTTTTTACTGTATGATGTTGCGGACAATAGGTTGTCTTAATCTGTTGGCAACATAAAATGGCGCAGACTGTATTATCCGTCTGCGCCATTTTATATTGTATATTAATTTTATGCTTGTTTTCTGCGTCCAACATTGCGCGTTTAGAGTTGCTTCAGGTCGTGTATGGTGGCAGCCGGATCTTTAGATTTGAATATATAGCTTCCGCTTACCAGGACATCCACGCCGGCTTCAACGAGTCTTGGGGCTGTTTGGCTCTGTACGCCTCCGTCAACTTCGATAAGTGCCTTTGAGCCGGATTCTTCTATCAGTCTTCTTAAACGCTTTACTTTGTCAATGGTGTTTTCTATGAATGCCTGACCTCCGAATCCGGGGTTTACACTCATTATTAGCACCATGTCAACGTCCTTTATGACATCTTCGAGCATACATACAGGTGTCGACGGATTTAGCGTTACGCCGGCTTTCATGCCTGCTTCATGTATTTCATGTATTGTTCTGTTAAGGTGTGTGCATGCCTCGAAGTGCACGTTCATCATCATGGCTCCTGTCTTTGCTGTCTGCTTTATGTATCTTTCAGGTGCTGTTATCATGAAATGCACGTCAAGCGGCTTTTGGCATGTTTTTGCGACAGCTTCAATTACTGGGAAGCCAAATGAAATGTTTGGCACAAACACTCCGTCCATAACATCAAGATGGAGCCAGTCTGCCTCGCTGTTGTTTATCATGTCGATGTCTTTCTGCAGATTAAGAAAATCGGCAGAAAGTAATGAAGGTGAAATTAATGTTGCCATAAATGGTAGGTTTCTAATTCAGACAATAAGCTTCGTTTTTTCCGTTAAGTTTTATAGACCTGTAGGTATAAGCTATCTGCTTGATAATGTTTAGCGTATTCTTAGACGGCTTGTTTTCTTCTTTGGTAAAATATTTCATAGGCAAATTATTTTTAATTCTATTATTGTAACGATGATAAATCGTTTTTATTACTCTTTTATATGTCTTTTTTTCTGATTTCGTTTGACAGAAGCTGTTGATGTTTAAAATATTATTGAATTACATTTAGATATTAGGGCTTTTCTGTGTGTTTTATGCTCTTTTGTTGTTGCACTGATGTTCTTGTTTTTATATATAAATGTGCTAACGTTGTAAACATAACTTGCCGTATTGTGTTAAAACTGCAACTTTTTTGATAAAAATGTGCCAAAAAGTTTGTTGCTTATAGAATAATGTTTATCTTTGCAATCGGTTAAGCTGGGGTATCCGCTTGATTTGTTGGTGAGTGTGCCTTTGTTTTATGCGGCATACGTATAAATAGATAAAATTTACTGAAAACAATATTTGCATAGTTATGGCTTAGTTCACAAAAGCAGAATATAGCTGGCTATTGTACTGTGTGAAGAAGAATTATACATTTTTTGAGGCCTGCCGAAACGGCAGGCCTTTTTTATTAAGATTAGTTTATTAGGTAAAAATTTCGTGGCGTGTATGCCTTAATAGGCAGAATATTTGTATCTTTGTTACATGGCAGAATTCATCAGTAATGTATTTAAAGGAATTTGTCATAGCTAATTTATTTATGTCTGAAACGAAACTGTAGTCATGATAATAAAAGTTTGTGGATTGCGCGATCCTGAAAATATACGTGCCGTCATGGGGCTTGGCGCTGATATGATAGGCTTGGTTTTTGACAGAAGAAATCCGCGTTATGTCTCTTCGATACCCTCTAATGTCGGCTTATTGCCTGATTATGCAAGTATACAGGGGCATGATCTGAATGAGGATGGAAAAGTGGCAAGAGTAGGGGTCTTTGGTAGCGATATGCCCCAGAACATTATAACGATGGCTTATAATTATAAGCTCGATTATGTTCAGCTTTATGGCAAAAACGACGAGATAATGATAAATAATCTCCGGCTGACTCTTAGGGATGAGATATGTCCGGGAATAAAGTTCATTAAGGCTATTGGTATTGCTGATATGGAAGATGTCGGACTGTGGCGTAAGTATAAGAATGTTGCTGACATGCTACTCTTTTATCCTAAAAAACAGTATGGCGATGATGTTGAAGCAAAGTTTGACTGGAGCTTGCTTGACTATTATGACGGTGATATACCGTTTATTATAAGCGGCGGAATAGGACCTGATGACGTGGAGAAAGTGCTTTCGTTGACTCATCCTTGCATGGCAGGAATAGACATTAACAGCCGTTTTGAAACTTCTCCGGCTGTAAAGGATATTTCTTTGTTGAAGCCGTTTATAGAAAGTATAAGAAATGGATAGCAGCATAGCCCTGTTGCCTTTGATATTGTTTAATGTCGCCGGAGGCGGCAGTCGCTTACAGGATGTTTTAGCTTTTGTATCAGTTTAGCTGATAAGTGTTTTTGACAGAGGAAGGTTATATATAAATAATTTGCAATGACGTTAAAAGATTTTTTAAACGAAAAGGATATATTTGCGGCGAATGCCGGCATGGAACTTGTGGAGGTGAGAGAGGGATATTCACGTGCAGTAATGACGGTTGGCAAGTCGCATCTCAATGCCGGTGGCGTTTGTCAGGGCGGTGCGCTTTTTACACTTGCCGATTTGGCTCTGGCTGCAGTAATGAACAGCCATGGACAGCTGACGCTTAGCATAGAAAGCACGATAACGTTTCTGCACAGTGCCGTAGAAGGTGATGTGCTTACGGCTGAGGCAACAGAAACGTGCAATCATCACAAAATACCTTATTGCGAGGTTAAGATATGCAATCAGGACAATAAACTAATTTGTAAGTTTACAGCTATAGCTTACAGGAAAAAGACAGACTTCAAGTTTGACGCTTTGATGTAAAGCGTCAGACTGATTGCTTTGATTATTGCTTGGCAATCAGTCTTCCGACAGGTCGGCCACCATCTTTCTGTACATGGTGTACATGTGTGTGCGTGATATGTAGCCCAGCAGGTGGTTCTCATTGTCGAGCACAGGCAGCATGGCAGAGTCGGTCTGGTCAAACTTTTTCATCACAATCTCCATTGTGTCGTTCACGCTGAGCGTTGCTTCTGGCTGAGACATCAGTTGCTTGACCTTGAAGTGATGATACAGCTCAGTCCTGAACACAATGTGGCGAAGCTTGGTTATGTCTATTTCGCCAAGCAAGTTGCCCGCATCGTCGAGCACAGGCAACACGTTGTTGTGGCTCTTGCTTATGGCGTGTACGAGCGAAGCCAGGTTGAGTTCGGGAGACACGGCCGTGAAACTCTTGTCAATCACGCTGTCAAGGCTCATAAGCGTAAGCACGGCCCTGTCCTTATGGTGTGTTATCAGTTTTCCCTGACGTGCCAGTCGCATGCCGTAGATGCTGTGAGGCTCAAATATAATGATGGTAAGATATGCACAGATGCTTACAATCATCAGAGGGATGAACATCTGGTAACCGCCGGTTATTTCGGCAATGAGGAAGATACCCGTAAGCGGTGCGTGCATCACTCCAGCCATTACGGCCGACATTCCGAGCAGTGCAAAGTTCTTTTCAGGCAGATATATTCCTATCTCATAAATGTTCCATACTCTTGCAAAGAAGAAGCCGGCAAATGCTCCTATAAACAATGAAGGAGCGAATGTTCCGCCGCATCCTCCTCCGCCGTTTGTGGCAGAGGTGGCAAACACCTTGGTGAGAAGAACCATTCCGATGTATGGCAGGAGCATTTCGCTGTTGCCGTAGAACGGCGAGTTGTGCAGAATGGTCTCCCATTCGGCTTCAGTCTTTCCGTTTAGCAGGATGTTTATGCTGCCGTATCCTTCACCGTAAAGTGACGGAAACAAGAATATCAGCGGGCTTAACACCATCGCGCCGAGCAGAAGCTTTAGCATGGGGCGGTTCTTTATGCGGCCGAAAACAGACTCGCAGGCGGTCATGGTGCGTATGAAGTAAAGGCTTACAAAGCCTCCGAATATACCCAGCAGAATGTTTGCCGGCACGCGTTCAACGGGCCATGCGCTGTCAAGATGGAAGAAAAACAGCGGGTCGCTGCCCGTGAATATATACGTGAAGCATGTGGCTGTTACGCTTGATATCAGTATTGGCAGCAGCGATGCCATGGTAAGGTCTATCATCAGGACCTCGAGCGTGAACACAAGCCCGGCTATCGGGGCCTTGAATATTCCGGCTATCGCTGCGGCGGCTCCGCATCCTACAAGCAGCATCAGGGTCTTGTTGTCCATGTTGAACAGCTTGCCGAGATTGCTGCCTATTGCCGAACCAGTAAGTACGATAGGTGCCTCGGCTCCTACGCTTCCGCCGAATCCGATAGTTATGGCCGACGCTATCACCGAACTCCAGCAGTTGTGTCCTTTCAGCCTGCTGCGCTTGCTGCTGATGGCATAAAGGATGCGGGTGATACCGTGGCTTATCTCGTCTTTGACGATGTAGCGGACAAAAAGTGAAGTAAGGTAAATACCTATCACCGGATATACAAGATACATCCAGTTGAATGTGTTTGCATCAAATTTAGATGTCAGCAAAAGGGCAATTTCCTCAATAATCCAGTGCAGGATGAATGCTGCTATGGCAGCAAAAAATCCTACAAGAAAGCTTAAGAATAGCGTGAATTGGCGGTCTGTTATATACTGCTTGCGCCATGATATGATACGCTCCATCAGTGTCTGTTCGCCTGAAGCCCCTTCTGCAATTCCGTTAATACGACTCACTTTGTGTCCTTTTATTTCAGATTATAAAAACTTATTTTCTTATTATGTCTATCTCTCCGTTGTTCTTTATCTTTATTATGCTCGACGGAGTGTGCGGCTTATGTTCCTGTCTGCGGCTGAAGCATACGTAGTCTACAGCGTTAAGCAGCTCTTCAGAAATGTCGCAGTAGTTTTGCGCTGCCGGCTGGCCGCTGATGTTGGCGCTTGTAGACACAATGGGCTTTTGGAATCTGTAGCACAGTTCTTTGGAGAATTCTTCGTTGGTTATGCGCATTGCTATGCTTCCGTCTTCTGCAATGAGGTTGGGCGCCAGGTTGACAGCTTCGTCAAAGATGACTGTAGTTGGCTTTGTGGCAAGCTCCATTACGTTCCATGCCACTTCGGGTGCATTGCGTACATATCGTTGAAGCCTTGCGTCTGAGTCTACAAGGCAGATGAGAGCCTTTGAGTCGTCGCGCTGTTTTATCTTATATACCTTCGCCACGGCCTCGGCATTGGTAGCGTCGCATCCTATGCCCCATACAGTGTCGGTGGGGTAGAGAATCACTCCGCCTTTTTTCATTACTTCAACTGCTTTTTTTATGTCGTCCTGTCTGTTCATTGCCTTAAATTATTTAAATGTTTTTATTGCTGTTCATCAAGTTGTTTTCAAACATTCCGGCGTGTTAGCCGGTGTTTTTACAAACTGCAAATATACATAAAAATACGATACACATAAAATATTACGTGCTTTTTTACTTTTTGTATTATATATTTATTGTGATTGGTCAATAAATGAAGTTCCGACAGCTGCAATGTCTGTTTTATTGTGTCTTTATTATATTAATTAAGGTGTTATTTTTTTTGTTTGTCGTCTTTTGGATGATAGTTGTCGTCTTTTAGACTGCTGTAAGGCTGCTATGCAATACAGACGAGTGGAATATATACGGATAAGCCGTGAACTTTTTGTTCCGAAAGTTTGTCAATTTCTTATGTAGAAAAAGTAATGTCGTTTTTGTGGCGCGAAAATCGAAAGCAAATCGTGTGTTTTATGTTTAAGGAAGTGCCAAATCTTGATGTGTGCGGTTTAAATTGTAAGTAAAATCTTGTGTATTGGTTTCAAATCATTAACCTATTGTTTTCGGGTCGTAACTCGGCCACTTTTGCATCGAAAATGGCCCGTTTTCGTCACCTAAACAATAGGTTTTTCATTGCCAATCTGGCATATCATAAAGTCGGATGCTTTTATGCTGTTGTATGTATCATCTTTTTTCACTAAAATATGCAACAAGGCGGCTCAATGGTTTAGCCAAATCCATTATATGAATGCAATAAAAAAGGCCCACAGGCAAATTGCCTGCAGGCCCATTGATATAATATCAAATTATGTTTTAATGTTACTTTCTGAGTTATTCCTGGATATCCCATCCAATGGCACTTGCGCCGAGCACGGCTGCAGAAGAACCGTCGAGTCCGCTTATAAGGAACTGTGCCTTGCCTCTGAATGTGTGGAACACGTGTTCATCGTAGCTCTTCTTGATCGGGTCCATAATCAGGTCGCCGGCTTTAGTGAGGCCGCCGAAGAAGACAAAGGCTTCGGGTGAAGCGAAGGCTGCAAAGTCGGCGCAGGCCTCTCCGAGCATCTCGCCTGTAAAGTCGTACACTCTTTTTGCAAGCTCGTCACCTTTTCCTGCTGCAACAGAAACGTCAAACGATGTTATGTCTTCCGGTTTCATGTCGCGCAGCAATGAAGGCTCGTTTGATGTTGACAGAAATTCGCGTGCTGTGCGTGCAACGCCGGTGGCAGAGCAGTATGCTTCAAGACATCCTGTGCGTCCGCAACCGCATAATCTTCCGTTTTCACGTCTCATTATGACGTGGCCAAGTTCTCCTGCAAATCCGTCGCATCCGTAAACAAGCTGTCCGTTGATTACTATGCCTGAACCAACACCTGTGCCGAGTGTAAGCATGATGAAGTTTTTCATTCCGCGTGCCACTCCGTATGTCATTTCGCCTATGGCTGCGGCATTTGCATCGTTTGTTATGGCTACGGGAATGCCTAATTTCTGGCTGAACATCTCTGCCAGCGGAACTACACATTCATGTCCCCATACGAGGTTAGGTGCGTATTCTATTGTGCCTTTGTAGAAGTTGGCATTGGGGGCGCCTATGCCCATTGCCTTAATTTTGTCGATGCCTCCGACTTGGTCGATTATTATCTGCAGTGCGTCTATTGAAGCGTCGACGTATTCGCTCACTTGCGAGTACGATTGTGTTTTTATTGCTGTTGTTGCCTTAATGTCACCACGGCTGTCGACGATGCCGAAAACAGAGTTCGTGCCACCGAGGTCGAGGCCTATGACGTAGGGCTTTAATGCTTGTGAAATCATGATATTTTATTTTAAATAATAATTCTAGCAATGCAAAGTTATCAAATTTATTATACGTAGCAAAGTTTTGTATATAAAATTTGTTCCTTTCATAAAAAATTAGCAATTTTGCACCCGTTATGCCGTTTCAATTTCATCTTGACATACTTGACTGGATTTTCAAGGGTATACTCATAGGCATTGTAGCGTCTGCGCCTATGGGGCCTGTCGGGGTTCTTTGCATTCAGCGCACGCTGAACAAAGGGCGTTGGTATGGCCTTGTTACCGGTATCGGAGCCACAATCAGCGACTTTATCTATGCGCTGATAACGGGTTTTGGCATGAGCTTTATTGTAGACATAATCAACAATAACCAAAATCGTTTTGTCTTTCAGATACTTGGCAGCATAATGCTCATGGCGTTTGGTATATACTGCTACAGGTCTGACCCTACGAAGAAAATACATATCAGCGGCAGCAAAAAGGGCAGTCTTATTCATAACTGCGTAACGGCATTCCTTGTAACTTTTTCAAATCCGCTGATTATATTCCTGTTCATGGCAGCCTTTGCCCAGTTTGCTTTCGTAATGCCAAAGCATCCGCTACACATGTGTGTAGGCTATCTTAGCATTATATGCGGAGCCCTGTTGTGGTGGTTTGGTCTTACATGGCTTATTGACAAAGTCCGCAATAAGTTCGACAACAGCAGCATCGTTATAATCAACAAGATTATCGGCAGTGTTGTCATTATCTTCTCGTTGCTGGTGCTTATCGGCACTGTGTTCAATCTGTACACTTTCCACTATTAGTGTGCATGAGCCGTAACCGTTAATTGCCGGCGCAACAGTTTTGTGTTGAACTTTATTTTATCTAAAACATGTTTATATCACAAGAATTAAGAAAAAAGAACATAGCCGAGTATCTGCTCTATATGTGGCAGGTGGAAGACCTTATCAGGGCATATGGCTGCAGCCTTAGCGCCATACGTCATGATTATATCGACAAATTCAACTATGACGAGGAACAGAAGGAGGAGATGACCGACTGGTATGGAAACCTGGTGAGAATGATGAATCAGGAAGGATGCCGCCAGAAAGGACATTTACAGATAAACAAAATCGTAATGCAGCAGCTTATCGAGCTTAACGCGCAGTTGCTGCAAAGCACAAAATTCCCGTTCTATACTACGGAGTATTATAAAGTCCTGCCGTTTATTGTTGAGCTGCGCAAGAGGGGAGCAGACAACGAGGAGAATGAAATTGAAACCTGCTTTAATGCCCTTTATGGCGTGATGATGCTCAGACTGCAGAAAAAAAAGATAAGTCCGGACACGGAGCATGCAATAAAAGAGATAACGACATTCATCGGGATGCTCTCGGATTATTATATCAAAGACAAGAATGAGCCCCTTGAGTTTGACTGACAGTCAGCTTAGCTTTTAACTAAAGAAACTTTTATACTATGAATATATTGATTACAGGTTGCAACGGACAGTTGGGCAACGAGATGCAGCTGCTTGAGGATAAATATCCTCAGCACCGCTTTTATAATACAGACGTAAACGAACTTGACATCACCAATCAGCTGGCTGTGGCTGACTTTATCAACCGCAATGCAATCGACGGTATTGTAAACTGTGCGGCTTACACGGCTGTTGACAAGGCTGAGTCGAATCAGAAACTTTGCACGGCACTCAACACGGAGGCTCCGGCATACCTCGCCATGGAAATAGAGAAGCGTGGCGGATGGCTGATACAGATATCTACAGATTATGTGTTTAACGGAAAGAGCTTTGTTCCTTACACCGAAACAGACACACCGTGTCCTGACAGCGTATATGGAAGCACAAAGTTGGCAGGCGAACTTGGCGTCAGCAAATTCTGTAAGCGCACGATGATAATACGAACAGCGTGGCTTTACTCAACGTTCGGAAATAACTTTGTGAAGACCATGCTGCGTCTTGGACGCGAGAAAGAGCAGCTTGGCGTGGTGTTCGATCAGATAGGCACACCTACGTATGCACGCGATTTGGCTGTTGCAATAATGGCTGTCATTGAGCAGGGCATTAAGCCGGGCGTGTATAATTTCTCTAATGAAGGCGTCTGCAGCTGGTATGACTTCACCAAAGCCATTCACCGCATAGCCGGTATCAGCACTTGCAAGGTAAGGCCACTTCACACTGCCGAGTATCCCACACCTGCGGTACGTCCGCATTACAGCGTGCTCGACAAGACGAAGATAAAGAATGAGTACGGACTGGATATCCCTTATTGGGAAGAAAGTCTTGCCGACTGCATTGAAAAGTTGCTGAATAATAACTGATACGAATTTTTTAATAATCTGTCTGATGACAGAATTCCTGATTTTAAGTTGAGACGGCAGGCCGCACGACTTGCCATGTTGCATGTGAGCAGTTGCAGCCGGAAAATCGTCTCGTGCTTATTTTCCAATTACAAGATAAAAGTATATGAATAACGAGATTGAAAGAAGAAGAACGTTTGCCATAATTTCGCACCCTGATGCCGGTAAGACTACGCTTACGGAGAAGTTCCTGCTCTTTGGAGGACAGATACAGGTGGCAGGAGCCGTAAAGAACAACAAGATACGCAAGACGGCAACTTCAGACTGGATGGATATAGAGAAGCAGCGTGGTATTTCTGTTTCTACTTCGGTTATGGAGTTTGATTATGAAGGTTATAAGGTGAACATTCTCGACACGCCCGGTCACCAGGACTTTGCCGAGGACACTTACCGCACGCTTACTGCTGTTGATTCGGCTATCATTGTTGTCGACGGAGCAAAAGGTGTTGAGGCTCAGACCAGAAAGCTGATGAATGTGTGCCGTATGCGCAACACGCCCGTTATAATATTCATCAACAAGATGGACCGTGAGGGACGTGACCCGTTCGACCTTCTTGATGAGCTTGAACAGGAACTCGAGATACATGTGAGACCTTTGTCGTGGCCGATAAACCAGGGCGCGAAGTTCAAGGGCGTATATAATATATATGAGGAGAAACTCGACCTGTTTACCCCCGACAAGCAGCGCGTGACAGAGAAAGTTGAAGTTGATGTTAACAGCGAGGAACTTGAACAGCATATAGGTGAGGCTGACGCAAGCAAGCTTCGTGAAGATCTTGAGCTGGTTGAGGGTGTATATCCTGAGTTCAATGTAGATGATTACCGCAATGCAGAAGTTGCTCCTGTGTTTTTCGGTAGTGCGCTGAACAACTTCGGTGTGCAGGAGCTGTTGAATTGTTTCGTTAAGATAGCCCCGAGCCCTAAGCCTGTCAAGGCTGAGGAGCGTATGGTTTCGCCTGATGAGCCTAAGTTTACAGGCTTTATCTTTAAGATTACAGCAAACATCGACCCCAACCATCGTTCTTGCATCGCTTTCTGTAAGGTCTGCAGCGGTAAGTTTGAGCGCAATCATCCTTATCTGCATGTACGTCAGGGAAAGACTCTCCGCTTTTCGTCGCCGACGCAGTTTATGGCGCAGCGCAAGAGTACTATCGACGAGGCGTATCCAGGCGATATCGTAGGATTGCCCGACAATGGCATCTTCAAGATAGGTGATACGCTGACAGACGGAGAGATATTGCATTTCAGAGGATTGCCGTCTTTCTCTCCTGAAATGTTCAAGTATATAGAGAATGACGACCCGATGAAGAGCAAGCAGCTCAACAAAGGTGTAGACCAGCTTATGGACGAGGGCGTGGCGCAGATGTTCGTTAATCAGTTCAACGGCCGAAAGATAATCGGCACGGTAGGGCAGCTGCAGTTTGAGGTTATACAATACAGACTTGAAAATGAGTATAACGCAAAATGCCGTTGGGAGCCGGTTCATCTGTATAAGGCATGCTGGATAGACTCTGACGATCCTGCAGAGCTAGATGCATTCAAGAAACGCAAATATCAGTATATGGCTAAAGATAAGGACGGCCGCGATGTGTTCCTGGCTGATTCTGGTTATGTCTTGCAGATGGCACAGCAGGACTTTAAGCATATCAGATTCCATTTTACTAGTGAATTTTAATATTTCAAGTATAGGCGTGAAATTCCGTGAACGCATACAGACGTTTCCGGCTATTTCACGCCATTAACCTTTAAAATCTATATCATGCATTTTCCTTTCTTCCGTAGACACAAACGCTCTTCTGTTGAAAAACTTGCAGAGAAGGCAGGTGTCGTTTTTGGTGAGAACAATTCTTTTGCTTCATGTTTTTGGTCTTCTGCCGAGCCTTATCTGATAAAGATCGGTTCCAACTGTCAGATAACGGCTGACGTTAAGATTTTCACTCATGGCGGAAGTAAGGTTGCCCGTACAATTTATCCAAAGTTTGATTGTTTCGGAAAAGTTGAGATAGGCGATAATGTGTATATCGGCAACAATTCGCTCATCATGCCCGGAGTAACCATTGGCAGTGATGTGCTTATTGCTGCAGGCAGTGTTGTCTGCCATTCTGTTCCTTCAGGAGTGGTTGTCGGTGGCAATCCGGCACGCATAATATGCAGGGTGGAAGAATATATAGAGCGCAATAAACCTTATAATCTTGATACAAAGGGACTGTCGAGAAGGGAGAAAAAAAAGGTGATAATGGCGGCAGGAGAAGATATGTTTATTAAGAAGAGAATGATGAAATAATAATTTTTGTACAATTAACGTTATGAGTTACGAACATTTATATGATATTTGTCCTGCAGATGAAGGCAACGGCATGGTTGATAGTATTGAACTGCGGGCGGTATCTGTTTTGGCAAAATTTGCCGATGGTAAGATTTCTTGTGATGATTTTGGTGATGAAATGATGCGTATTGGCGAAGAACTGAATAAGCAGATGGAAGACTGTGACGGAAATATTGTTATAGACGCAAGTGTTCCTCAGTGGCTTATTATGTTTATGGGAAATAAGTTCTCGAAATGGAATATGATGAGAATGCAGATTAATGCAGCAAGACAGAATCCCAAGATTACGTCTGATCCAAGATGGAGTGAAGTTGAAAAAATGGTGAAACAAGAAAATGACGTGCTGATGCATGCTGTCAGGCATAGCCTCACCTTATGGCAAAATGATTGAACATAGTCAAGGCTGACTGTCGGTATCCCTTACGTTTTATGCAAATGTGCCTTGTGTGAGATAATAATGCCTACAATAGACAAAAATCCATACATATACTAACAGCATGTATGGATTTTTGTTTAATATCACGTGAGTTTGTGAATAATAAGAATTACAGCAAAAGAATTATCCCAATGTGTATTCTTCAATGTTTCTGAAACCGTTGAGGAACATGTTGGCATTCATGCGCTTCTTGCCGCTAAGCTGTATCTCATCGAGCTGGAGCCATGCATTCTTTGTGGCAACTAAGAATTTTCCGTTGAACACCATTATTGTTCCTTCTTTCTTGCCGTTGCATGGAATCATTGTCTTTGTTGACTTGAATATTTTCAATACGTTTTTCTTGCCGTTTTTATCTGTCATGTTTGTCCATGCTCCAGGATATGGCGCCATACCGCGTATGAAGTCGTAAAGACTGTTGGCTGTCTGTTCCCAATTGATAAAGCAGGTTTCTTTAAATATCTTGGGTGCATTATGCATCTCTTCTCCGGTCTTTATCATTTCCTCCTGCGGCATGGAATCTACATGTCCGTTGCCTTCAATTATTTTGTCTATGGTCTTGATTGCAATTCCTGCCCCAAGGTGCATAAGCCCATTATACACATCCTCGGCATTATAATCTTCTTTTATCTCGAATGGTTCTTGCATGATTATTCTTCCTGTATCAATGTCATGGTCTAGGAAGAATGTCGTTACTCCGGTTTGTTTTTCACCGTTTATGACAGCCCAGTTTATAGGAGCTGCACCGCGGTATTGCGGCAGCAGGGCTGCATGCACGTTGAATGTTCCGTATTTAGGCATGTTCCATACAACCTCCGGCAACATGCGGAAGGCTACTACAACCTGAATATCAGCGTTATACTTTTTAAGTTCTTCGATAAACAGTGGGTCTTTCATTTTTACAGGCTGCAAAACTGGCAGGCCTTTTGACAACGCATATTGTTTTACGGCAGGAGCCTGGAGCGTGTCTTGGTGTCTGCCTACCGGCTTGTCCGGCTGTGTTACTATAGCTACAACATTGTAGCCGCCTTCAACGAGTGCCTGAAGAGTTTCAACGGCAAACTCCGGAGTACCCATAAATATTATCCTTAAATCTTTCTTTTCCATGTCTTTTACCTTAATCTTTTGCTTGTTGTTACTAAATTTTAAATTATTTCTCCAAGTTTAATATTATAGAGGTTGTCGTTATGACATGTCTGTAAATTTTAAAGTCATGTTATTCTACGGTAACAGACTTTGCGAGATTTCGTGGCTGATCTACGTTCAGTCCTTTTTCAACAGCCACGTGATATGCTATGAGCTGAAGAGGAATGGCAGAAAGAAGTGGGGCCAGCGAGGCTAACGTAGAAGGAACTTCTATCGTAGCTTCTGCAATTTCTTTTACGGCCTCGTCGCCTTCCGTTACGACGGCAATGATGCGGCCGTTTCTTGCTTTTACTTCCTCTATGTTGCTGATGATTTTTTTGTACAGTTGATGGTGGGTCGCCACAAATACCACGGGCATGTTTTCGTCAATAAGAGCTATCGGACCATGCTTCATTTCGGCTGCAGGGTAGCCTTCTGCATGTATGTAGCTTATTTCCTTTAGTTTCAGAGCGCCTTCGAGTGCTACCGGATAATTGAATCCGCGCCCCATGTATAAGGCATTTTCTGCATAAGTCAGTGAGCGTGCAATGTCTTTGATCTCTTCGTCTTTTGCTAAAACGCTTTTTATCTTTTCTGGTATGTTGCCAAGCTCTTCAATAGTGCTTTCATACTCTTCTTTTGAGATTGTTCCACGTTCATGTCCGAGAGCTAAGGCAAAAAGTGTCAGAACCGTAACCTGGCCTGTGAATGCCTTAGTTGAGGCTACGCCAATCTCCGGACCTACGTGTATGTATATGCCTGTGTCAGATGCCCTGGCTATGCTGGATCCGACAACATTGACTATGCCGAAACACATGGCTTTGTTCTCTTTGGCGAGCTGGAATGCTGCAAGCGTGTCGGCTGTCTCACCGCTCTGTGATATGGCAATCACAACATCGTCCGGTGATATTACGGGGTTGCGGTAGCGGAATTCAGAAGCGTATTCTACTTCAACCGGAATATTGGCCCATTGCTCAATGAGCTGTTTGCCGATAAGGCCTGCGTGCCATGAAGTACCGCATGCTACGATAATGAATCTTTCGGCTTTCATCAGGCGTTCGCGGTGCATGTTTATGGTGCTTAGTACAATTCGCTTTTCGTTGAGCAGCAGGCGTCCTCTCATGCAGTCGGCCATACATCTCGGCTGATCGTAAATCTCTTTCAGCATGAAATGTTCAAATCCGCCTTTCTCAAGCGACTCGAGACTAATGTTCACTTCTTTAACCTCAGGCGTTATGTCTTCGTAGTTAAGATTGTTTATCTCTATTTTCTTTCCGATTTTCAGCAGTGCCACTTCGTTGTCGTTGAGATAAACCATCTGTTTGGTATATTCAACAATCGGCAGGGCATCAGATGCAATAAAGAACTCTTTATGATCGGCCCCGATGCCTATTACGAGAGGGCTGCTCTTTCTTGCAACGACAATTTTGTCGGGACAGTTCTTGTCGATAACGGCAATGGCATAGGCTCCGACAACCATTCGCAGCGCCATGATAGTGGCGTTTTCAAGGCTCTTGTCGTATTTTTTTTGCATATATTCAATGAGCTGAACCAGCACTTCTGTGTCTGTTGAACTCTTGAATGTGTATCCTTCTTTTTCGAGAAGGATTTTCAGATTGCTGTAATTCTCAATTATTCCGTTATGGACAAGGGCGAGGCGTCCGCTCTGAGACACGTGTGGATGTGCGTTTATGGCTGATGGTTCGCCATGAGTAGCCCATCTTGTGTGAGCAATGCCAATTTGTCCTGAAATATCTCTTTGTGATGTCAGGGCTTCAAGATTACTTACCTTGCCTTTTTCCTTATAAACGTTCATAACTCCTTCGTTGTTTATAAGTGCAACTCCGGCAGAGTCGTATCCTCGGTATTCAAGGCGCTTAAGTCCTTGTATAAGAATGGGATAAGCATCTCTGAAACCTATATATCCAACTATTCCACACATTGTTATTCCTTGTTTGTTTTTATATAAAAGTTCACCGCATCAGATGTCAAACGGTTATATGCGGCAGGTATATATCTGCAAAGATAGTAATTTTAGTCATAAATATACATTTTGCCCTGTCATTTTATATTTTATTTTTGAGTTTTATGTATTGACTGTTACAAATGTTTGACCGGTTACTATAATATTCTGCCATATGGATAATGCGATAAAATATTTTGCCTATGGATTAAATATTCAAGCTGTTTTGGCTATTCGTGTTAATTGAATATGGCAGAGGATAAAAATAGCTGAAGCCATTATATAAAAAGTTCCGCCCTTGTCTTCAGCCATTGGCAAGACAAGGACGGAATGCTTTGTTTTGACTTGTTTTAATCTTAAAGATTTTTTATTTTAGAGCGAGTATTATGATTATTTCAGTTCGTTAATTGCTTCGTTGAGCAGCGCTTTGAGATAATTGTCTTTGCTGCGCTTTTGCATTTCCTTAATGCTGTCCATACATGTCACCTTCTCGCTTTCGTTGAGCAGGCTGCCGTATGACTTGCATAGTTCCAATATTTTGTTTACAATTCCAGTGCAGATAGTGAGCTTGTTTGAACCGCCTTCATCCAGAACGGCATAATATGCAACCCTTAGATTTCCGAATCTTTTCAGAAAGTCCATGTCAGTTTTTATTGCGTCATCGCTTGTGTGGATTGTTATATTTGAAAAATCTTTGTTATTGTTGTACGATGACGATTGTCCTGATTTATGTGTTATAATATGTCCGTTGTCATTAATAGTAACTATATCGCCGTTGTCTTTCATGGTAATAATTGTTCTTGTGGCAGGGCGATCCACTTTCTGTGGGTCTTTTCCGTATATCTTATATATTATTCCCCATACTTTGTCTTCTTTTACTTTCTCCTTCCATACTATGGCATAAACGTATCTGTAAAGACTGTCGTTGCTGTCATGAAACAACATAACATCATAGTTATGGTCAATATGTTTTCCGAACAAAATCTCTTTGTCAAGATTGCGGCCATAGCTTACTCTCATCAGTGTTGCATCGCTTATACCGCTTGATCTTTTTGCCAAATTATAGGCATTTGATGCGTCTTTGTTGAATGCAGAGTGTATGCTGTTTAAGGCTTTCGACTTATTTGACGGAAGCTCAAAGGTATATGAATAGCAGTAAGATTTGTCTTTTACGCCGTTTTGCTCCATTGTAACTTCTTTCTTTATGTATTCCTCATAATTTTTATTGTTCACAAAGTCATCAATGGCATTGTCTATATTCTTTTGGGCATGGGCACCAAGCGACATTATTATGCACGCTGCTGTTGTGGCAAAATATCTATATGTCTTCATAATGGTATGTTTTTTAATAATATTCGTTTTCTTCTGTTTCATAGTCAATACCTTCTTCGAGGGTGGCCATAATAAGTTCTATCTTTATATCCTGTCTGTTATACAGGTCGTATATCTCTCTTATTTTTTGTTCTTGTTCGAAACATATCTGGCGCAGCTTTTCTTCAGCCATTTGGTCGGCTACAACATTTATCGAGTCGCGCTCAGCCTTTGCGAGATATGTCTTTGGCGGCATCACTTTGTAGCCCCTTCTCTTTATTCTGCTCTTTTTCTTATTTGGCTTTACGGCCTCTTTCTTCATAGAGTCGATGGCCAAAGTATCTTTGGATGATCTGATATTTTCTTCTGTCGCCAATTTGCCGGCTGCGTTAACTGTTTGTTGTTCAGGCATAATGTCCGGAGTACCAGGACGCACTATCATAACCAATGCTACTATTGCTGCGGCTGCTGCCATGAGCATAGCCACTGTTATGGCTTTACTCCTGTTTTTTACCGTATGCTTTTGTCCGTTGGATTGTAATGGCATTCCGTCTTCAAACCATCCGAACATATCTTTGTATGGCTTCCATTCGTCTTCCACTTCATGTGTGCGGAGATATTCAGCTATGCGGTTTTCTTCGTCAACCGTAGTCTGTCCGTCCATGAATCGCTTTATGAGTTGTTCTATTTCTTTATTCATAGTGTTATATTCCAGCCCTTTTTTGAAATTCTTTCAGTATTTTCATTCTAGCCCTTGATAGTAGAGTTGCCACCGAGGTTTTTTCCATGCCGAGCAGCTTGGCTATTTCCTCGTTGCTTTTATGTTCAACCTGCCTCAGCTTTAGTATCTGATATTCCTTCGGAGGAAGTTCGGCCACCCGTTTCATCAGCCAGTTGTGGTCTTCTTTTATTTCAACACAGACGTCCGGGGCCGGAGCCTTGCTGTCGGCTATGTTGCTGTGGCTGTCCAATGGCTGCTGAGGCCTTTTGCGGTGTACGTCTATTGCCTTGTTGCGTGCAATGCATACTGCCAGTTTCTCGGCGTCAGTCTTGCTGCTTATGTCGTTGCGCAATGTCCAGAGCTTTAGCATCACGTCTTGAGCAATGTCTTCGGCTTCATCCTTGCTCATAGAGAGGGCAAGGGCTGTAGCCACAGCTTTTGCTCTTGTTGATTTTGCTATTTGTTCGAACTCTGTCTGCTCCATATATTTTCCTTGTTTAGTGTTATAACGTTTTGCCTGCCTGATTATAAACTGACGTTAACATTTATTATGAAAGCAGCGGCTCGCGCTTATAAAAATCATTTCGCCTTTTAGAGTATTTTCTGTTTATGACTGATATTTCCTTTTATAATAATGGCGGCTTGTATGTGCCGTTATGTCAGGACGATCTGATTTTTTACCTATATATATTGTAGTCAAATGTCTTTTGACTGTTGCTAAGATTTCGCATATTGTATATCATTTTGCCTTGGCCGGAAATAACATTTGTTTTAGATACGCCGTTTTATGAATATTGTGTAATTTTGCACCTTGAAATCATCGATGCAGCAATCTTGCTTGATGTCTGCATATTGGTTTCGGCATGAATAATGTTACAGGTTAGAGTTTTTAAGGTAATTTATGGGTAAGGCAAATCTAAATAATACGGCATACGAAGAACGTTTGGGTACAGACAGAATGTTGCCTCTTGTGCTGCGCATGGCTATGCCGTCGGTGGCAGCTCAGATTGTGAATCTGTTGTATAATCTGGTCGACAGGATATATATCGGCCATATTCCGGGCATCGGCACGGACGCGCTGGCTGGTATCGGCGTTACGGGGGCCATAATAATACTTATTTCTGCGTTTTCGGCAATAGTCAGTGGCGGCGGTGCTCCGTTGGCTGCCATAGCCCTCGGTCAGGGCGACAGAAAGAGGGCAGGGCAGACCTTGGGTAACGGTTTTGTCCTGTTGCTTATTTTTACGCTTCTGACCACTACTCTTACATATCTCTTCATGGAGCCGTTGCTGATGTTTACCGGCGCGTCTGAGAATACTGTAGGTTACGCAAAAGATTATCTTTCAATTTATCTTTTAGGTACACTGTTTGTTGAAACGTCGGTAGGACTTAACACGTTTATAAACACTCAGGGACGTCCGGCGATAGCGATGTATTCGGTGCTGATAGGCGCCGTTCTTAACATAATACTCGACCCTATTTTTATTTTTGTGATGGGCATGGGCGTCAGGGGCGCGGCTTTGGCTACTGTTATATCGCAGGCATGCAGCGCGTTGTGGATAGTAAGTTTTCTAACGTCAAAGCGTGCTTCACTCAGATTGGAGTTTAGGTATATGCGCCCTGACAGAAACGTGATTTCTCACATTCTGGCTTTGGGTGTGTCGCCGTTCATTATGGCAAGTACGGAGAGCCTCGTTGGCTTTGTCCTTAACAGCAGTCTTGAAAAGTTCGGCGACATTAATGTCAGCGCTTTGGCCATAATGCAGAGCGCCATGCTTGTAGTTAGTGTTCCCCTTGCAGGCTTTGCGCAGGGCTTTGTGCCTATTGTCAGCTACAACTATGGCCATGGAGACAGAAACCGTGTAAAGGAATGCTTCAAGATTGTGCTGGCAATAATGTTTACGTTTAATTTCGTACTTGTGCTGTTCATGGTTCTGTTTCCGTCTTTGGTTGCAGCAGCCTTTACAACCGACGAAGCTCTTATCAGTACGGTATGCCGGGCCATGCCCGTATTCTTGTGCGGTATGACCATTTTTGGACTGCAGCGCACGTGCCAGAATATGTTTGTAGCCCTGGGACAGGCTAAGGTTTCTGTCTTTATCGCCTTGCTCCGTAAAGTTATATTGCTCATACCTTTGGCTTTGCTGTTGCCTAAGTATATGGGCGTGATGGGCGTTTATGCAGCCGAAGGAATATCTGATGCAACTGCAGCAATACTATGTACGCTGATTTTTGCATATCAGTTTCCACGTATATTGCGCCGCATGTAGCACGTGCTGTTAATCGTTTTTCAAATATTTGGTTTTGTTTCAGCTTTGCATTACCTTTGCAGAATAGAATATTATAAATTATGCTGTTAAGTCGTGAAACTTTTTTTGAGATAATACGTTTTGGCATCGTAGGCGTTATTGCCACGGCCCTGCATTATGGCATATATTGGCTTTTGCAAAGTGTAATCGACGTAAATGTTGCTTATACCATAGGATATTTTCTGAGTTTTGTGGTAAACTATCTGTTGTCGGCAAAGTTTACGTTCCGTAAGAAAAAGTCGGTTAAAAATGGTTTTGGCTTTGGCGGAGCTCATCTTTTCAACTATTTCCTGCAGATTGGACTGCTTAATCTATTCCTTTGGCTTGGTGTGAGCAAAGAGCTTGCGCCTGTGCCTGTTTATTGTATTGCAATACCGACAAACTTTTTGATTGTCCGTTTTGTATTCAGGAAAATAGGTTGATGTTTGCTTGCTTGACTGAATATGGCTTACAGCTTAGTTATAAGGATATCTGGTGAAATATGATTAAAAGAATATTGGGACATAGGTAAACAAAATTTTGCATAGTATTATTCTTTGCCCGTTTTGTTTAGCAGTCATTATGGCACTTTTATAAGCAGCGCTAATTTTGAATGTAAAAAAATCGAAAGCAGAGAGCCTGGTTGTGGTTGCAAATCGTTGATATTACAGTAGGGTTTGCGAAATGTATAAGTAAAACGACGTGTATTGGTTTTAAATCATTAACCTATTGTTTTTGAGTCGTAACTGGGCCACTTTTGCATCAAAAGTGGCCCAGTTTTTCATTGAAAATAAATGGTTTTTTACGGATAATCCGATGTATTATTACATCGAATTAAAAAATTTCGGGATAGGGAGCTAAAAAAAGCATCACGCTTTTTGCGCAATGCTTTTATTTATATCTTTTGATTAGAATTGCCACCAATGTTTTTTCTTAGGTCTTTCATCATATGAAACATGGCCCTGGCGTTCCATCATGATGTCTTTATATGTCTTGTTTTCTTTTATCATTCTGTATATTGTTCCCCAATCAGGCAGGCCTCCTATATTGCGGTCGTCAATAAACATGTCTGCTTTAAGCTTGCGTGAGTAGTGGTTGTTGTTTGACGTGCCTTGTTCTTCAGGATAATCTTTATTAACAGCATAAAATTCCACTCCGCGGTCCTTGCACCATTGTACGGCCTCGTCGAGCAGTTCGCCTTCGCGTACAGACCATAATATGAGCTTGTGATGATCAGCAATCAACATTTTAAGAGTATCTGTCGCAAACGGAATCTCCTGGCCTATTTCAGGATATCTGTGTTCAACAATTGTGCCGTCAAAGTCTACTGCAATAGTCATAATTCTATTTCAAAAAAATAATGCTAAATATGAATAACTTTATAAGTAATTGAATATAAATGTTTAAAAGTATACGGAAACTTTCTGATGAGAAAGCCGCCGTATACTTTTAGTCAGTTGTTATCTTTTTACAGATGTGTCGTTTTTGTTGCCGTAATGGCTGTTAGAATAATCGCCATAGTTGCCGTATGAGCCATACGACTTACCCTTGCCGTAATGTCCGTATTTGCCATACTTGCCGTATTTGCCATATCCATAATAATAGCCATACTTCTTGTCTGAAAGGTCTATGCCGTTGATAGCGATGCACAGATTTGGCAACTTGTTCTCTGCAGCCAGTTCGTTTATCATGCCGAAGCTGGCTTTCGGAGTGTAGTCTGCACGGCACATATAGATACAGATGTCGGCATGCTTGCCAATCTGCAACGTATCTGTTACCAGTCCGACCGGAGCCGTGTCTACCAATACATAGTCGTAGTTCTCTCTGAGCAAGTTGAGCACCTGTTCAAGTGCTGGGCGAGAAACAAGCTCTGCCGGGTTGGGAGGAATAGGACCTGCCATCAGAAGATCGAGGTTATTGTTAATCTCTGAAGGTACGATTTGTTTTTTAACATCGCTCCATTCCGGATTCGTCATTGTAAGCAATGGCGTGATACCGTTATTGTGATTGTTTATCTTAAACAATTCTGCCAATCTTGGCTTACGGATATCAAGACCGATGAGGATTACTTTCTTGCCGAGAAGTGCAAAGCTTACGGCCAGGTTGGCTGCTGTAAATGTCTTTCCTTCGCCGGATGTTGAAGACGTAAACATGATTACGTTTTGCTTTTCTTTCAGCATAAACTGAATATTCGTACGCATAGAGCGGAATATTTCCTCCATCTGGTTGTTCTGGTTCTCGTGTACGACAATGTCTGCCCTTGTCTTTGCTGTTTCGCTTGCTACGACAATGTCTGCAATGATTGGCAGCTTGGTAAGGCTTGCAACATCTTCATGGCCTTCAATTCTGTATCTGAAGAAATTAATTACGTATAAAATCAGAGACGGAATGGCTATACCCATTATGAGGGCTATAAGCATTATTATGCTGCCCTTCGGGCTAACCTTGCCGGCGTACTGCGGCATTTCGATAAGTTTTCCTTTGTCTGCTGTTGCTGCTAATGAGATAGAGTTCTCTTCACGTTTCTGCAATAGCATAAGATAGAGTCCTGATTTTACTTCCTGCTGTCTTCCGATCTGAGTTAGTATACGCTCCTGTTCAGGGGCTTTGGTTACTTCACCGCTGTATTGGCCCAGCTGCATCTGTATGGCGTCACGTTGTATTGTGAGGCTCTTCTTTGCCTGCTGCAGAGCCTGATGTATGCTTGCCTGCATGTCATCGAGTTGTGATGTCAGCTCTATTACCACCGGGCTGTTTTCTGAAGCCGTGCGAAGCAGTCTGTTGCGTTCGAGGGCTATCTTGTTGTATTCATTGATAAGCGATGTTGACGCTTCGTCTTGAAGTCCTACATTTGACGGCAAAACCTGATGCCTGTTACCGGGACGGTTGGCAAAGTTGATAAGGCTGGTTATCAGAGATATCTGAGTGTTTGCCTCATTGAGCTTCTGCTCGTATACAGAAGTGTTTGTCGATGTCGTGGTGGCATCCAGTTTTAGCTCCATCAGCCTGTTGCGCTTCTTGTAATCTTCAAGTTCGCCATCTGTCGAACTAAGTTCGGCATTGATTTTTGCCAGACGTTCATTGATGAACTCTTCTGTACGTACGGCTATTTCGTTCTTGTCTTCGTTGGCTTGTCTGTTATAGCAAACCACAAGCTGGCGCAGATAATCCATACTGCGGCTTATGTCCTGATCCTGAAGCTGCAGGCTCAATACAGAAGACGTCTTTGATGTCTGTTCAACGGATAAGCTCTTGACATATTTATATGCAGCAATACGGGGTGAATTTAATATGGCAATTTCTGATTCTCCGTCTTCAAGTTTATAACGGCCGTTTGCAGTCAATGTGATAATTCCGACTTTTGTACGTATTACGGCAGGTATGCCATCTATTGTCTTTTCTATTTCGTAAGGACCGTCAAAAGCAACCTCGTTTTCTGGGATATAATATGTACCTTTGACAATGTAGCCATTGTCTTTTCTTGTAATTTTTAGTTTGACCGGAGCATTCAGCTTATCCATGTGGGCAAAATCCATGTCAACATTTATTGGCTGCTCTTTGTATATAAGCTGGTCTTTTACATGCCCCTTTAGATAATAATTGACGTATAATTTTAAGTCGCGTACAGCTTGTTCGGCAACAGTGGTTGATGTCAGGATTTCCTGCTCATTCTCTATACCATAGTTGTTGCTTATAATACCAAGGTTAGACATACTCTCCAGTGCCTGAAGGCCTCCTCGTCCAGAGCGTCGGCTGTTGTCGTCGTCCTTAATCAGCAACTTAGCTATTGTGTTGTATACCGGTGTAGTGTAGCGCAGGTAAAGAAAACCAATGCCAACACATATCAGTATAGATAAAATAAACCATTTCCAATTAAGTATAAACGCCTTGTAAATGGTTTGGAAGTTGAAGGAAGATTGCTCTTCTGCAAATTCCTGAACTTCTTGGTTGTTTTTTAATTCGTTCATTTATTTTTATCCTAGTTTATTTGTTTGTTATCCTATTAAACTTATAAGGTATTTTCCGTATTCATTTTTCAACATGGGCTGAGCAACTTCTTTAAGTTTCTCAGAGTCAATCCAACCTTGTTTGAATGCAATCTCTTCAAGGCATGCAATTTTCAGACCTTGACGTTTCTCTATAACCTCAATGAAAGTTGACGCCTCGCTCAGACTGTCGTGTGTGCCTGTGTCGAGCCATGCGAATCCTCTTTGAAGTGTTTGAACTTTCAGAGTCTGTCGTCTGAGGTATTCTTGGTTGACAGATGTTATTTCCAGTTCGCCTCGTTTGCTTGGCTTGATGTTCTTTGCAATCTCAACAACGCTGTTTGGGTAGAAATATAAGCCGACAACGGCATAGTTGCTCTTCGGATTTTCAGGCTTTTCCTCTATGCTGAGACAGTTGCCGTTCTTGTCAAATTCAGCCACTCCGTAACGTTCCGGATCGTTGACATAGTATCCGAATACAGTTGCGTTTCCGTTCTTCTCTGCCTCTTCGACACTTGCGTGCAACATCGCAGAAAATCCTGCTCCGTGAAAAATGTTGTCGCCTAATACAAGGCATACGCTGTCGTCGCCGATAAATTCCTCGCCGATGATAAATGCCTGTGCAAGTCCATCAGGCGAAGGCTGTTCGGCGTATTCGAAATGTACGCCATAGTCGGAGCCGTCTCCTAGCAGTCTTTTGAATCCAGGCAGGTCGTGTGGTGTTGATATTATCAGAATGTCTTTTATGCCAGAAAGCATAAGTACTGAAATGGGATAATATATCATCGGCTTGTCAAAAATTGGTATCAATTGCTTGCTGATACCTTTAGTGATTGGATATAAACGTGTGCCAGAACCACCGGCCAATACAATACCTTTCATCTTGTTTTGCTGTTAAATTAAATAATACTTAACCTGTTGAATGCCTGTTTTGTCAGGTCTTTGTGATGTTGTTTAAAAAATTATACATCAATTGCAATAATCGCATATGCTTTGCAAAGGTATAATAAAAGTTGATAATAATCAAATTTTATTTTGATTTTTGATGTATTTGATGTAATTTTGCATTTATATTTTAATTGCCGTGATATTGTTCATGGCTCGTTAGTTTAAATTATATTGATTAAAGACATGGGACTTTTAAGTAAATTATTTGGAAAAAGCAATAAAAAAGAAGAACATAAGACTGGAGGCATGGAAGATTATATGACACTTGTGCGTGTCTATCTTCAGGCTGCAATCGCTGAAAATGCCGGCATAACTAATCTGGCGATGCTTCCTGACCTGAGAATGTTCAAAACCACTCTTCACGTTCCGACATTGAACAACAAACTTGGAGTGGGGGAGAAAAAGCATTGTAAAAAGATGCTTAAGGACTTGTATAATACAGAAGATGACTTCTTCAAGGAAGTTGACCAAAGCATCCGTAAGAATTGCCGTAAGATACAGGACGTGCAGACATATCTTATCCAGTTCCAGAATTTTACTCAAGATCTCATGATGCTTATGGGTAATCTGATGAAGTTTAAGCTTCGTATGCCTTCGTTCATGAAAAAGGCTATATATGGAATGACCGAAAAGACCGTAGCTGACATTTTCCATAAGAACGACTTTAAGGATATGGGCGTCATGAAGACGGTGGTAGCCATCCGTAATTACGATAAACGGTTGGGCTTCAGCGAAAAATGGATAACCGATTTTGTGTTCCAGGTCGTAATGCTGGCTAAGAAGGAACCGCGTCCCGCTGATGATGACAACTTGAAAAATAATTCGAAATATTAAGTCTGCTTATATGCCGTAATGAGTTTGCCTCCGCAGTCTCGTTATGGCATAATTTGTTGATTTATGTAAAATCGGATGAATAAATTTTGCAAGTTGATAAATTTGTGCTAAATTTGTAGGCAAAACTTTTTGTGATGGCTGACAATGATAAAATAATGACGCTGTTTACCACACGTGTAAGGCAGTTGATTCTTCAGTACAACCAATTGAAGAAAGAAAACGAGGAGCTTTATGCGATGCTTGATGCACAGGAGGAGGAAATGAAGCGTCTGAAATCAACTTTGGAACAGGCACAGAAAGACTACGAAAGCCTCAAGATGGCCAAAATGATGGAGATATCTGACGGCGACATTGAGTCGGCAAAGCGCAGACTGTCAGGCCTTATACGTGAGGTTAATAAATGTATCACGCTGCTTAGTGAGGAATAGTGACGTAGTGATGGCTGAAGGAAAAGATAAATTAAATATAAGACTGCACGTTTATGATACAGAGATACCGGTTTATAATATAATACCGGAAGAAGAGCCTTTTTATCGTAATGCGGCCAAGCTTATAACAGAAACGGTAAATACATATTCAGAACGCTTTAGGTCAACTAAAAGCGAGAAAGAAATCTTGTATATGGCGATGATTAATATCGCACTGAATCTGGAGTTTGAAAAAACTAACAACGACACAGCACCCTATGATGATATTCTCACAAAGATAACCAATGAGATCGAAGATGCTCTTGGCGTGTCTGATACAGGCATGCGTGCAACTACGGATAAAAAATAAAAGTGAGAATATTAACATTATTAAAATAAACAAATGATATTAAATATTATTATTGCCGTCGTAGCACTTGTTTTGGGTGGACTATGCGGATATTTTATATTCAGGTATGTTCTTACCGGGAAATATAATGAAATGATTTCTGCAGCTCAAAAAGAAGCTGAAGTGTTGAAGGAAAAGAAGAAGCTCGAGGTTAAGGAGATTCTTCTTAATAAAAAGTCTGAACTCGAAAAGGAGGTGCAGAGCCGTAACCAGAAAATTCAGCAGAGCGAGAACCGCCTGAAGCAGAGAGAACTCTCTTTGAATCAGCGCCAGGAAGAACTGGGCCGCAGAAAGCAGGACGTAGATCAGCAGCAGCAGCGTGTTGATAATGAAAAGAAACTTTTGCAGATTAAGCAGGAGGAACTCGACAAGATGCAGCTTCAGGAGCGTGCAAAGCTTGAGGAACTTTCCGGTCTCAGCGCAGAAGAGGCAAAGAACCGTCTTGTTGAGAGTCTGAAAGACGAAGCCCGTACAGATGCTGCAAGCTATATCAACGAGATTATGGACGAGGCTAAGCTTAACGCCAATGCTCAGGCTAAGAAAATCGTTATACAGACAATACAGCGCGTTGCCACTGAAACCGCGATAGAAAACTCTGTCAGCGTGTTCCATATCGACAACGATGAAGTGAAAGGACGTATCATCGGCCGTGAAGGACGCAACATCAGAGCTCTTGAAGCAGCAACAGGTGTCGAGATTGTTGTCGATGACACTCCTGAGGCTATTGTCATTTCTGCTTTCGATCCTGTTCGCCGTGAGGTTTGCCGTCTGGCTCTTCATCAGCTTGTTACTGACGGACGTATCCACCCGGCACGTATCGAGGAAGTTGTTGCTAAGGTTAAGAAGCAGCTCGATAACGAGATTATCGAGACAGGTAAGCGTACTGCCATCGACCTTGGTATACATGGTCTGCATCCTGAACTTATACGTATCATCGGTAAGATGAAGTATCGTTCAAGCTATGGTCAGAATCTCTTGCAGCATGCCCGTGAGACAGCCAACCTCTGTGCTGTAATGGCTTCTGAGCTTGGTCTTAATCCTAAAAAGGCTAAACGTGCCGGATTGTTGCACGATATAGGTAAAGTGCCTGACGAGGAGAGCGAACTGCCGCATGCTCTTTATGGTGCAAAGATTGCTGAAAAGTATAAGGAGAAGCCGGATATCGTTAATGCCATTGGCGCTCACCACGATGAAATAGAGATGAACACACTGCTCGCTCCTATCGTTCAGGTCTGCGATGCTATCAGTGGAGCCCGTCCTGGCGCACGCCGCGAAATTGTAGAGGCTTACATCAAGCGTCTTAATGATCTTGAGGCTATCGCTATGAGTTATCCGGGCGTTACAAAGACATACGCAATTCAGGCTGGCCGCGAGTTGCGCGTAATCGTCGGTGCGGATAAGATGGACGATAAGGAAACAGAGAATCTGTCTGGCGAGATAGCAACTAAGATTCAGAACGAGATGACATATCCGGGACAGGTTAAGATCACTGTTATCCGTGAAACAAGAAGCGTGGCATACGCTAAGTAAAATCAGAAAATACATACTTCTATATAAAAAGCGTGAACATTTCTCTGTTCACGCTTTTTTATTTTATGTTTACACCGCCTATACATAATTATATATGTCGGTTGTATTTTATGTTAAATGATGAAAGACCATGATGCATTTTGTGCTGTTGGCATCCATATGTCAGTTTTGTCATTCCGGGGATCTGTCGAAGATGTAGTCTGTCCCATAGTGGCTGCATATCATGCGCAGGCATGCTAAACCGCACTGCATCGCGTCGTGCTGAAGGTAGAGTTTAAAGTTTCTCATTTATTTTATAATACCCGAAAATCAAACTAATATTTACGGTTCATCAAGTTGAGGTCATCCTGAATATCTTTCATGATGTCCTTGTCCAAGTCAATTTTCTTATGGTTCTTTCTTGCTTAAGATTGACATTTCATATAATTCTTTCTAAGAGGGATATCAGTGAATCTGTATAGATAATGGCGTTAAAAAATAGAAGTACTACCAAGAATCTTTTCATAATTTATGAATTTATATAGCATTTAATATTCTGATTTTTATTGATTATTGCCTTGTTCTGTCTATCACATCGTTGTTATTTCTTGATGAACTTACTGTTATGTCTTGATTAAACAAACTGAGCGATGCTGACAATGTGATACCTCTCATGTCATTAGTGCCGTAGGTTCCGTGTTGGGTGTTGATGTATCTGATATCAATATTGTTATAATTTGCACGGTGCAAGATATCTGATACACTGAGTGTGGGTGTTAATTTGTCTTTTATCATGTTCATCTGTACACCTGCGCTCCAGTTGTTTGCGGGACGCTGGGATATATTTGTGTCTTCAAGATAACTTTGGAATGTGAATGTTGTGTATGCCGTAATTTTGTTGTTCAGAAAATAATACAAATTCATGTTTCCTGAATAAAACGGATGGTGTATTTTTATTGTTTTATTGAGGAATATGTATTTATATTTCGGAAAGTTTATGTAAAGGTTTCCACTGAAGTATAGTTTACCTGAAAACATTCTTCTGTTGTATCCAAGCATTGTGTAAAATGATTCAGAACGTTTAACGTTTATCGGTGTCTCGCATACTATATCTGTGGACGGATCCTGATTGTATACAACGCTTTTTATAAGGTTGCGTGTGTGAGTATATCCGGCAGTCACGTATAATCCTTTCCATCCTGCGTAAATTGAGATATTGTCGTTCACGCTGGGTTGCAGATCTCTGTTACCTGCTGAATACGACAAAGAGTCCTGATAAACAGGATAAGGGTTAAGGCCGGTGTATTTCTGCCTATTTACGCTTCGTCTGTAATTAAGCTGGAAAGTCAAGTTTTTCCACGGGAAGACGGTTAATGTACCCGATGGCAGGAAGAAAGAAGTATGTCGGGAGTTGCTGATTGTTTCCGACAGAGTGTTTATCCAAACCTTTGTATCAGAATATTCGTAGCGCCCACCCAATGATAAGTGAACTTTTTTCCATTTTTTCCCGAGGCTTAAATATGCGGCTGTAACATTGTCTTCCGTCTTCTGTCCGTTTGAGCCCAATGTCTCAGGCTGCCATTTGCTGTCAGACAGATAGCCGTATCTGTCATTTACATTATAATAACGTGCCCCTGCTTCCGA
Organism: Xylanibacter sp.; assembly: GCF_057607445.1. Classification (NCBI taxonomy): domain Bacteria; kingdom Pseudomonadati; phylum Bacteroidota; class Bacteroidia; order Bacteroidales; family Prevotellaceae; genus Xylanibacter; species Xylanibacter sp. The sequence continues at coordinate 88,183 of NZ_DBLZAX010000014.1, forward strand.
ACTGATATTGAAAGGCAGATTAAATGAATAAGTGGCATTAAGTGTCATTATTTTATATTTGTTCGTAGTTTTCGTAAAGTTATTGTTCCCGTTATCATTATTTTTGTTTTTTTCTGCAATATCTGTTCGCGAATTGTTGCTTATTATAGAATAGTCTCCGCCCAGTGACAGGAGTGATTGTCCTATTTTACTTTTGTAATATAGAGTTACATTATGTAGGTTACGATTGTCTATTGTTTGTCTTCTGATATTCTTGTCGTTGTATTTTTCTGTATCAGAATATTTCATATCAGCATTACCTATGTCGTTTTCTTTTTCATGCTGGAAGTAATAAGCCAGACTTATTGTGTTGTTTTTGTTGATGTCGAAATTATTATTCCACGTTATGTCGTGACTGTGAGAACCCATGAATAATTCGTTGGCTTCATCGCTTCGGAATGTACGGTCGGGATGAAAAATCTCTGTATAATATGTTTCTTTGTTGAGAGACATCCAAGCTCCGTAATCATATCCTATAGATGAATTCCATATACCATATTTCATGCGAAGCTCAAATGATGGATTTTCTGAGAATTTCCGTCTTACAGTGGTCGTATTATAGACGTCAAGTGCAATGAAGTCTTTTAGTGGTTTTATTGTTATTATGTTTATCACAGCGTTGGTTCCTGCCGGATATTTGGCTGAAGGTTCTCTTTCAATTTCTATCTTTGCAATGTCTGATGTTTTCAGTGTTGTGAATATGTTTTGATTGGTTACTTCTTTTCCGTCAACATAGTATATTGGCTTTCCTTTTCCAGCCACGTCAAAGTTGTTGTTCCCTTTTGCTATTATCCCGGGTGTGACACTCAGCATATTTCCAAGGTTTCCCATCTTGCTTAGAAAAGTTCCTTTAACGGTTACAGTCTGTCTGCTTCCTTCTGTTTTTACTATAGGTCTGTAAGCTTTCACTTCAATAGAACTCAGTCTGAAATCTTTACTTATGCTGTCTTGTTGCGCATAAATATCAGTGGTGGTATGAATATACAGTGCTAATATTAATAAAAAAGTCTTCATATGTTTGTTCTTTTAGATTCGACTTAAATTTAACGTTGGTATTTAATTATAATTTACTATTTCTCTTTTTTGTTCCCATAAATTAAAGGTAACATCTCTTCAATATGTTTTTATAAATGGAGCAATAGCTTCTGTGCCACTGGATATATAATGTATTGCCACAAGAGCTTATTGACGAAGTGTCGACAGATTGCGCCAATGTGTGTGCTGTAAATGCCATAACGGCAAACATTATTAATAGTATTTTTTTCATAATATTTTGGTTTTAATTTCAATCTCTGTTCACGCTTTTTTATTTTATGTTTACACCGCCTATACATAATTATATATGTCGGTTGTATTTTATGTTAAATGATGAAAGACCATGATGCATTTTGTGCTGTTGGCATCCATATGTCAGTTTTGTCATTCCGGGGATCTGTCGAAACTGTTGTCTGCTCCATAGTGGCTGCATATCATGTGCAGGCATGCAATCCAGTAATGCATCGCGTCGTGCTGAAGGTATATCTTAAAGTTTTTCATCGTTTTATATATTGTTAAAACAAATACTTGTCAGAATCTGTTAAGCTCAGAACTGCCGGTTCCCTTACCTTTATATTTCTTTTTGTTTTTACTGTTGAACGAGTAGGTTACAGACAGTTGTATCAGTTGCGAAGCACCTTTACGGTATTCGGTTACGTTAACTCCGTTTGTGCGTGTGAGATGCTTTTGCTTCTGTGTGCCGAAGATGTCGTTTGCCAAAAGAGAGAACGACCAGTTGCCTATGCTTTTCAACAAATAAACATACACCGAGGCGTTGTCGTACATATAATAAGTGTTGTTATTGCCTTTGCTCGACCACCATCCCGTAAGGTATGCATATATCCCCCAAGGCAGGTCGAAACGGTTCTGAAGACTAATGCTTCCTATGGGCTTGTTGTAGCTCTCTTCTTGCGAGCCGTATTTTAAGTCACAGACGGCGAGCTGTCCCTGTACCATTGGATGCCAGAAGCCGATATCCATGCTGTGCGACAGCACTATGTTTAGTTTGTTGAAGTCAGGCAGGTTTATCGGCTTGCGTATGTTGAGGTTATAGTCAGGCATATGCATGTAGACATACTCTATCTGTCTTTTCATTCTTATATATGTTACGTTAAGCATGGTCTGTTTCCATGCCATGCTAAGGTTTATATTGTGTGGCGTCGATGAGATCAGCAGCGGGTTGCCTGTCTCCCATGACGTATGCGACACGTATGTCGAATTGTTGTTTAGCATGGAATAGCTCGGCCTGTATACGTTGGTGTTGTACGAAAGTCCTATTCTCAGGTCTTTTACGGCATAGCTGATTGTGAACCTCGGCAGCCAGTCGGTGTACGACTTTGACTGACCGTCTATTCGTTCTCCGTTTTTATAGTAAGTGAAGTCTGTCGCTTCAGCCCTCATTCCGGCTGTCAGCGTCAGGTTGTTAAGCGGTCTGTATGTTGCGTTGACATATCCGGCTGCAAGATTCTGTTTAATAAAGTCGTTTGCTTGTGAGCCTGTGCCGTCAATAATGCTGCCAAAATCAGTCCTGTCTGACGTGTACGAATATTCGCCTCCCACGTCAAAGGACAGTTTACCGAAAGCCATGTTTAAGTTTGCCTTTGTGGCAATCAGATGATACGATGCCCTGTTTGATGTGTTCACAATGCTGTATATCCCTTTGCTGTCCTCGGTGGTGTTCTGATTGTTTCTGCTTTCTCCGTACAGGTAGTCGGCGTCAGCCGTAATCTCAAAGTTCTTTTTTGCGCCGAACTTAATCGTGGCATATCCGTTAAGATAATGCTGCATGCTCTGCGATAACGATTCGTTTGCCGAAGCAATGCTGCTTTCCTGTCCGTCAGCGTTGGTCTTTATGTTGCTGTCCGTGTTGTATTTGCTTGACGGTGTTCTCGAAAATTGGTATCTTACTCCTGCCGAATTGCTTTCTCCGAAATCAAAGCTGCTTCCTGCCTGCAGGTTCATTGATTTGCTGCGGCTGTTATATTCGCCTTCTGTTAATGTATAATTTTGGTTGTTGTTGAATTTCTCGTCATACGTCCTGTCCTGTTTAAATCCGCTGTCGGCAACAGAGCCTCCGATAAAGAATCCTAATCCGTTCTTCAAGACATACGAAAAGTCGGCGTTTACGTTTCCCGATGCAACTTCAGACATTGTTCCGGAGCCTGTTATAACTCCGGCCAGGCCATTGTCGCGTTTCTTGGTGTGTATTATTATCACCGACGTTACGCTTGAGCCGTATTTAACGTTCGGGTCTGTAATGATGTCTACGCTCTTTATGTTTTCCGGTGACAGCTGGCTCAGTTCGCTGCTGTTCCTTACGCGTCTGTTGTTTATGTATATTTCAGGCGTTCCCTTGCCGAGTACTGCTATTCCGCCGCTTGTTGCGTCAATCATCGGCATCATTCTTATGGCGTCATTGACCGACGGCAGTTTGGCGAGCGGGTTGCCTTCCATATCAACTGTAAGTCCTGAAGCGTTGTGCTTTATGAATTTTCTCACTCCCGTTACTGTTATGCCTTCAAGAGCCTTAGCCTGAGGCTGCATGCGTATTGCTCCGTTTAGCGGAATGTCGGCATAGGCGGTTTCATAGCCCAGTGATGTTACTCTCACTGCCAGAGTCTTGCAGTGTGTTGTGTCGTTTACAACGAATTTGCCTTCTTCGTCCGTAAGCCCTCCTGATATCAGACTTGAGTCGGCAGTGTTTATCAGTGCCACGCTGGCATATTCCATTGGCATGCCTTTTTCGTTCATCACCTTGCCGCTTATCTGCTGTGCATAGGCCTTTGTAAGTGCAAGGAGCATGATGATTAGTATTGTAAGTTTATTCATATTTATAATTTTATTGTTCTTTCTGTCAATATTTTTACATACTGTTTCCCATGTCGTATTTTTGAAGGATATGGGTTACATATTATCTCGTCTGTTGTCGGTACGCATACGGCGACTCAGGCCAGACCGCCTGTCGGCAGATACTAAGGTTGTGCTTTTATGGGCAATTTTATAATTTGTACGATATTATAATTGCCAAAACCGTGCCATAAAACGTATTTTGTTGTATATCAGAGAGATAGACTAATATCCTATTCGTATGCATGTCTAATATTTGGACAGTGGTGTATAAAAATTAGACAGTATGTATGCCTGGAAAAGAGAAAATAAGACTTTTAGTAGTTAAAGGAGCATGTTTAAGTGAAGAATTCGCTTGTGTAACCGATATGAATCAACAAAGTTAATGTTCCGGCAGATTTGCAATTGTTGTGCAGGCGAGAGCAGAAGCAAATTATATTTGGTTATGCCGAGCGCAGCCGACAATCAATAGAAATAATCTGCCGAAATTGAGTATAAGGATTTTAATCCGCCTACTTCCTATTTTTTGATTAATAGGTATGAGTTTCGGATCACAGATCCTTATATTTAATGCTGTCGGATAGCATATCCGACAGAACAATAGTCTTGTTGCTTTCTGACGTTTTTATAGTTATAAAACTAATACGCCGTATGTAAAACTGAGTTGAACCAACAAAGCTAATGTACCGGCTGATTTGCAATTGTCGTGCAAGCGAGAGTAGAAGCAAATTATATTTGGTTATGCCGAGCGCAGCCGACAATCAATAGAAATAATCTGCCGGAATTGAGTATAAGGATTTTAATCCGCTTGCTTCCTATTTTTGATTAATAGGTATGAGTTTCGGATTAAAGATCCTTATACTTTATGCTGTCGGATAGCATATCCGACAGAACAATAGTCATGTTGTTTCCGGACTTTTTATCGTTAAAAGACTAATGCGCCGCCTGTGCAACTAAAATGAACCAACAAAGCTAATCAGAGAAATTGCCTTCTTCATCCGTAAGCCCTCCTGGTATCAGACTCGAGTCGGGAGTGTTTATCTGTGCTGCGTTGGCATATACAGCTTCTTCGCTTATCGCATTACAGTATGCCTTTTGGGGCACAGACATTTGTAAATGAAAGAACAATTAGTCTTGGCATTTTTCTATTAGCCGTTTTAGCGTAACCATCGTATTGTCATTACGCTTTGACAATTTTCATTGTTATTATTTCAGCACGCTTGTTTTTGCGCTGCCTTCAAACCTGGCATTGTTGCCATGATCTGTCTTACGGCCGAAGTCGAGTGTGTAGCGCATCGTCAGGCTGACGTATCTTCCGTCCCACGGACGCGACAGATATTCGCTGCTGTGCAAATTGTCACTGTCAAACCATGACTTCACCCAGCCGTGTTTTCTCAGCACAGAGTTTACTGACAGCATTGCGTAAAAGTTTCCGGCTGTGTATTGCAGATTCACCTTAAGGTTATCGCTGAATTGCGCCGTCGTGCCGTATCCGCCGCGCATAAATCCCTTGTTGAAATTTTTGCCGTATCCTGCAGACACAGAGAAATTCTTGTTCATGTTGTAGCTTACGTATGGGTACAAGCCATAGTTGTTTAACGAGAAATTCCTTATGCCCGAATGCATCTCGTGTGCGTAATACAGCTTTGCCTGTATGTTAAGCTTTCCGCCGGCAAGCGACAGCGACGGTGTAAGCGATGCCGATATGATGTCGTAGTTGCCGCTGTTAACGATGTCCTTAATCATAAGTCCGTTTTCCGCATGCCATAAGGGCACAATGTCGTGCATTATCTCTTCCCAGATAACGTCGGCGTTAAGCGAAAATCCGTTTATAGGCATCCATGCATACGACATAAGGGCTGAGGCATACCGTTGAGGCTTCAGGCCGGCGTTGCCCTTGGTGCCTTCAATCTCGTTGTCCTGTCGCACCACGGTGTTATAGAATGAAGGAGTTATCGGCATCTGCATAATTTGCGCGTATGCATACAGAGAGTGTTTCTTTCCGATGCGGCCGTTCATTACTACGAATCCGTTTACGTATGGCTTGGTGTCATAACCGTCGTCGTTCACCTTGTAGAAGTTTACAGGCACTTCTATCTGCGCGTTTGCCGACCAGTTGTCAGAGAATTTGTGGTTATATCTCACTCTGGCATAGACATAGTTGTTTATGAGTTTCTGTCGTGTGTTGTCCGTTCCTGTGTAGAGCGTGTTGAATATTTCAGATTTATATTCTGCCGTTACGGTCATATAGTTTTGTTTGTATAGCGGAAAGGCGTATGACATCCATACGTCAGGCAGATACACGTCTTCCTCGGTGGCATTGAATATCGGGCTGCCGAATGTGTACAGGGTAGACGCGTCGTTGTGGTTGTAAGAGAACGATGCCGCGCCGTACAGCATTGAGTTGCGGGGCAACTTTGACAACTGGAAGTATGTGTTGATGTATGGCAGCATGCCTTTCGACGACGCTTCCGTCAGAGCCTTGCCGTTGTCTGGTGCGTTGTTGCCTGTATAGGTTATGTTTATGTCGCTGTTGTTCACCGGCGTGCTTTCATATCTGTATCCTGCCGATGCCGTGAAGGTCAGCTTGTCGCTTATGTATCTTGCGTTTACGGCTGTTGTGAACATCTTTGTGTGTTCTCTTTGCGTTTCTTCTGTCAGCTTGTCTATTATGTTGTCCTTACTGAATATGTATTGTGTGCCGGTGTTGTGCGTTATGTCGTCAGCGTTGCGGTAGTAGGCTTCGGCCAGTCCCGTAAGCGTCCATTTGCCAGTATTCACTTTTGCCGCGGCTCCATAGTTGCCGCTGTTGTAGACGAACGACTGATTAACCTCGCCGAGCACATATCCTCCGTATTTGTATTTCTTCATCACGAGGTTTACCACTGCCTGATAATTCTTGTATTTAGGATCTGCAGGTGATTTGAGATATTCTACGTGCAGCACGTCTTTCGGTCTCAGGGCTTTCACCTCCCAGTCTTGCGCCTCCACGCCGTCAATGTAGAAATGCACTTCGCCTTGATAAGTTGTTTCCACTTTGTTTGAACCAAGATCAACTCTAAGTCCTGCCACCATCATTCTTGCCAGCAGGTCGTTTATGTTTATAGCATGCTGCTTCGCTTCTTTTGACGGAATGTAAACCACACCGTCTGCAATGGCATAGTTGCGTGTACCCTCAACCACAACCTCGTTGAGTTTATAATTTTTTATCGAGTCTGTCTGGGCTTTTGCATAATAATCCAGACTTAGAAGAACTATCGTAAATAATAGTAAACGTTTTTTGTTCATATATCTAAAATTTTTTAGTTTAACTGTATTGTGTACGCAGGCAAGCACCGTTTTGTGACTTCATTAATATAATTTAACTTGCTTTTCTTGAATTTTCTTTCGCAAAGGAACGGAATTTTTATACAAGAAACAAATTTTCAGACAACTCAGAATTCACAAAAAATTCACAGACACGTTTGCATACCTACGCAAACGTGTCTGATTTTTATATTTATTAAAACCTGTTTATATTTAGCTTTTCGAATAGTCCTGAGCAGATATGTTTTGCAAAGATTATTGAAGCATTAAACTTCACAAATAATTCACAAACGTCATAATTTGCATTCTATAACATGCTGGCTATAAAGACTTTATGTATCTGTCGAAGTCTTTAGACGTTCCATCCTTGCCTGTAATTCTGTTGTATAGACGTTTTCGTATGTTGGTTATGTCAGACCTGCTGCGGCCGGTGAGCAGACTTATCTGCGAAGGTGCGAAGCCAAGCTTGACCAAGAGGCACAGCTCATATTCGCTTTCACTCAAAACGGCCTTCAGCCTGCTTATTTCTTCGTAGCTGTCAAACAGGCTTATGAGCATTTTGCGCTCTTCTCCGCTCATCATCACGTGCTCCTTTTCGGCATGTCTACGTAAAATTCTTACGACAGGCTCGTCTGCAAACGGCGTCATTCGGGCTGCAATGTCCTTGTTTTTCTCATATTCGGCTTTCTCTTTTTGCAGCCTTTCAATCTCTTCCTCCTTCTCCTTAATCAGACTTTCCATCCGTGTCTGTCTGTTTTCGGTCAGTATGTCCAGCTCGCGCCTTGCCTTCTTCAGTTCGCTTATGCTGCGTTCATATTCTTTTATCTCGTTAACTCTTGCCCTGCGTTTCCTCATTATATATGTTCTCACGGCAAGTGCCCCGCCAATGGCTGCTGCCATGATAGCCATAATTATGATTATGCTGATATATTTTGTCCGCAATGCGTCTTTCTCAGCCTCTTCAGCAGTCTGCCTGTATCTGTTATAGTTATACATGGCCTGCATCTGCTGGAGATGTTCGGTTGACATCTGGGCATAAAGCGTATCCGTCATCATGCGTGCTAAGTCTGCATATTTCGCGACAGAGTCAGGTTGATGAAGCTTTTTGTATAATCCAGTAAGACCTTTATAGCTGTAAGAGAAATCATTAGGATAATTGGATGTTGTCTTCAGGCACTTGTCAAAGCACAGCCTTGCAGAGTCATAGTCGTTAATGCTAAGATAATAATATCCTTTAATTGCATAATGCACTTCCAGGCCTTTTTTAATGTTGCCATATTTATCAAACCTTCCGCTCATTTTTTCATATACATCCAAGGCATGCTTGGCTTTTGATATGTTTCCGTTTTTTGCATAAATGTCAATAAGCGGTCCTAAAGATCTGGCTGCTTCTTTTTTATATCCATATTTAGAGTAAAGCTCATACAGCCTTTTTCTTATAGTGATGGCAGAGTCTGTTAAATCTTGTATATAATAAATATTTGCTTTCTGCTCGTATGTAATAATAGCATTTAAAGTGTCTTTTGCCTTCATTGCGTATTTAAATGCCAGGCTATTTTCGTGGAATGCATCGCTGAAGGCACGCTGGCTTTTGAAAATCTCTGCCGACCATACGTGTATTCTGTGCAGTGTAAGAAAGTCGCAGCTGCTGTCAGTGGTGTCTGCCTTTGCTGCCGCTTCATGAAAATACTGCAATGCCATGGGGGCATCCTGACTTCTTTGATATATGCATCCAATGATATAGTATGCGAACATACGTTCGTTAGAATCTCCGTGCTTGTCAAAATAGTCGGCAATGTCTTTCAGCGAGTCGGTGCTCATGGGCATTGCGAGCTTGTTTCTTACTTTAGCCTTTAGCAGCAACAGCTTCATGTGCCGGCTTTTGTTCATTGTGCTTTCTCCCTCCAGACTGTCAATAAGCGTCATCGCCCTTTGCGGTGCCGCCTCGCTCAGACTGTCTGCCGCAGCTATATCTCTATCTGCTGCCTGCTGTCCGCAAGATACAACAGATAATAGTGTTGGTACTATACATACGGCCAATAACAGGCCGCCCGTTATGTTGGTTATAATTCTTTTCATTGTTTTAAATGGTATTCGAGATGCAAAGATAGTGTATTTTTAGGAGTTAAAGGAGCTTGTTTAAGTGAAGAACGAAGAGTGAAGAGTGAAAAATTCGATACTCTTGTGGATTATTGTTATTTCACTTTTCATTTAACCGCCTGTGCAACCGATATGAATCAACAAAGCTAATGTGCCGGCTGATTTGCAATCTGCCGGAATTAAGTATAAGGATTTTAATCCGCTTACTTCCTATTTTTATTTTAGATATGAATTTCTAATCAAAAAAATAGCTATTAAGGTATGAATCTCGGATCACAGATCCTGATACTTGATGCTGTCGGATAGCATATCCGACAGAACAATAGCCTTGTTGATTCTTGACATTTTTGTAGTTTCTTTTGGGTATAATCAACTTACTTTGCATTTTGATTCTTATTGTTGTTTCCTGACTTTTTATCGCTACAAGACTAATGCGCCACTTGTGCAATCGATTTGAACCAACAAAGCTAATGTGCCGGCTGATTTATAATCTGCCGGAATTAAGTATAAGGATTTTAATCCGCTTACTTCCTATTTTGATTAATAGGTATGAATTTCTAATCAAAAAAATAGCTATTAAGGTATGAGTTGCGGATCACAGATCCTGATACTTAATGCTGTCGGATAGCATATCCGACAGAACAATAGTCTTGTTGCTTCTTTTCGTCCTGTGCAACCGATATGAATCAACAAAGCTAATGTGCCGGCTGATTTGTAATCTGCCGGAATTAAGTATAAGGATTTTAATCCGCTTGCTTCCTATTTTGATTAATAGGTATGAATTTCTAATCAAAAAATAGCTATTAAGATATGAATCTCGGATCACAGATCCTGATACTTAATGCTGTCGGATAGCATATCCGACAGAACAATAGTCTTGTTGCTTCTTTTCGTCCTGTGCAACCGATATGAACCAACAAAGCTAATGTGCCGGCTGATTTGTAATCTGCCGGAATTGAATATAAGGATTTTAATCCGCTTGTTTCCTATTTTGATTAATAGGTATGAATTTCAATCAAAAAAATAGCTATTAAGGTATGAATTTCGGATCAAAGATCCTGATATTTTATGCTGTCGGATAGCATATCCGACAGAACAATTGTCTTGTTGCTTCTTTTCGTTCCAAGCTGCAAATTCTTTGGATTTCCTTTTATCAGCAGTTCTTGCTTTAAGTAAAAACTTATGACAAAATATTTTTTCAATCTGCAAAATCAAAAGATAACGGATGTTAATTGCATGGCGCGAAAATGCTAAATGGTTAACATTCGTTTGCTTATCAGGATGGATAACGAGGCAACAAACATGGATTTTGAGCCGTAAAAGCATGGTTTTAGAGTGATTAAAGGATGCTTTTGAGAGTATAAGTCGGCCACTTTTGGAGCGTAAACGGCAGAGTAATATTTTTTAACTATTGAAGTTTTGAGCTTTAAACGGCATAAGACATTGAATGATAGTGACTTAACCATAACGCCTGATTTTTGCCGTTTTTCACGCCAAATCACAACATTGCGATGAACATCGCTATTCTGAGAGCGTCAAACGGACTGAAAATGTCAGAAATATTTACAAATAAAGAAACGTTATTAAGTGAAAAACGAAAAGGGAAGAGTGAAAAATCCAAATGCCCAAAATAGATAATACCCACAAGGCATTTGGCTTTAACTCCTTTAATTTCGGCATAGTCAATTGTGAAACGAAGTTCAGCGTAGCTAATTATGAATTGTGAATTATAAAAATGCTTGCGAAAAATCCAACGAAAATCAACTCAATATAAAGCAAAATCCAGGCCTGATCCTAATAACAGATTTGGGTTAAAAGGAGTCAGACCGGTAAAAGTTTAATGCCTTCTATGGCATGATATACGCTGTTATTTGTATTGAATGAATGTCCGTGCCATAAAAAATAGGTATGATGAAGTATGGCGGATGACGACAAAATACCTATTTATTATGATTGCAAGTTTCAGATAATTTTTGTTATTTTGCAGACAACATAACGGAGGCATGACAGCTTCGGGTCATAAAGACAGATAAACATTTAGCGGACGATGAAAAATAACAAGATGTATGAAGCCGACGACAAGATGATATCTCTGATTGCCGACAACTATAACATACTGCAGAGCCTTGGCAGGTTTGGCATAAATCTCGGCTTCGGCGACAAGACGGTGCGTGAGGTTTGTGAAGATCAGAATGTAGACACATATACGTTTCTTGCTGTGGTGAACTTCTCGATAAACGGCTATCGCGACTTTGACGACGGCGGACGCTTCTCGATACCCACGCTGATACACTATCTCAAGGCGTCGCACGAATATTATCTCAATTTTCAGCTTCCGTCGATAAGAAAGGAACTTGAGGCTGCGCTCGACGAAAACGACAACCTGGCGCGGCTTATAATGAAGCTTTATGACGAATATGCCCACGAGATAAGGCATCACATGGAGTATGAGGAGAAGACTGTCTTTCCCTATGTAAACGACCTGCTTAACAACAAGGTGAACAATGAGTATGACATAGAAACCTTCTCGAAGCACCACGGACAGATAGACCTGAAGCTGAGAGAGCTGAAGAACATTATAATAAAGTATCTGCCGAGCGACATACAGCACAACAACAGGCTGACGGCCACGCTATATGACCTGTATAACAACGAAGAGTGGCTGCAAAACCATTCGATGGTGGAAGACTGCATATTCATACCGGCCATACGCAACCTTGAACGCAAGTTTAAGCAGAACGACGTGAGCGTGAAGATTTCGAAAATGATAAGCCGTAATCCTAATAACAGCGAGACGCTGAGCGACCGCGAGAAAGACGTTATAGTTAGCTTGGTGCAGGGAATGACCAATAAAGAGATTGCCGACCATCTTTGTATTTCTATCAACACCGTGATAACCCACAGGCGCAACATCGCGCGTAAGTTGCAGATACACAGCCCCGCAGGCCTGACGATATATGCCATTGTGAACAATCTGGTGGACATATCTTCTGTGAAACTCTGAAAGAAGATTTAAAACGGTCATGAATTTTTGTGTTAAAATCGGTACGCTGTATCGATTTTTTGTTTTATATTTGCACTCGAAAAAGAATTAAAAAGAAAACTTTTTGAAGAAAATTATTTGCGAAGTTGACAAAAATGGAAAACTTTTGCGAAAACGTTTTTGAAAAAGTTTTCCAAAATCAAGAATATGGAAATAAAGAATTTTACAATCACGAAGCGCGACGGAAGCACAGACCGTTTCAGTCTTGACAAGATAATGAATGCCATAATCAAGGCGTTCAACTCAGTGAATGAACCTGCCGACTTGGGCTGTATCTCAAAGATAATCAGCCACTTGGATATGCATGAGGGCATAAAGGTGGAGGACATACAGAACCAGGTTGAAGAGGCCCTGATGAAGGAGGGATACTACAAGGTGGCAAAGAGCTTCATGCTGTACAGACAGAGGCACACCGAAGACCGCGAGACAATGGAGAAGTTGAAATTTTTGACAGACTACTGCGACGCGGCAAATGCTGCAACCGGCTCAAAATATGACGCCAACGCCAACGTTGAACATAAAAACATAGCAACGCTCATAGGCGAGCTGCCAAAGTCGAACTTCATACGCCTTAACCGCCGTCTGCTTACCGACCGTATAAAGAAGATGTACGGAAAGGAGCTTGCCGACAAGTATATCGACCTGCTTAACCACCACTTTATATATAAGAACGACGAGACGAGCCTGGCCAACTATTGTGCATCGATAACGATGTATCCGTGGCTTATAGGCGGCACTACGTCGATAGGCGGAAACTCTACGGCGCCCACAAACCTCAAGTCGTTCTGCGGCGGCTTTGTCAATATGGTGTTCATGGTGTCGAGCATGTTGAGCGGAGCATGCGCCACGCCCGAGTTTCTGATGTATCTCAACTATTTTATCGGTCTTGAGTACGGAAAAGACTACTGGAAGGAGGCCGACAAAGTGGTAGACCTGTCGATGAAGAAGCGCACCATAGACAAGATGGTTACCGACTGCTTTGAGCAGATTGTCTACTCTATAAACCAGCCTACGGGCGCACGCAACTATCAGGCTGTGTTCTGGAACATAGCATATTATGACAAACCATACTTTGAGAGCCTGTTCGGCGACTTCTACTTCCCTGACGGCAGCAAGCCCGACTGGGACGGACTAAGCTGGCTGCAGAAGCGCTTTATGAAATGGTTTAACAAGGAGCGCACAAAGACCGTGCTGACATTCCCTGTTGAGACGATGGCGCTGCTGGCCAAGGACGGCGACGTGATAGACAAGGAGTGGGGCGACTTTACGGCAGAGATGTATTCAGAAGGCCACTCGTTCTTTACATACATGAGCGACAATGCCGACTCGCTGAGTTCATGCTGCCGACTGAGAAACGAGATACAGGACAACGGCTTCAGCTATACGCTTGGTGCGGGCGGCGTGTCTACTGGCTCGAAGAGCGTGCTGACAATAAACCTCAACCGCTGCATACAGTATGCCGTGAACAACAAGATGGACTATAAGGAGTTTCTGTCTGACGTGATCGACCTTACGCACAAGGTGCAGCTGGCATATAACGAAAACCTCAAGGAACTGCAGCGCCACGGCATGCTGCCGCTGTTTGACGCCGGATATATTAACATAGGCAGACAGTATCTCACAATAGGTATCAACGGACTTGTGGAGGCTGCCGAGTTTATGGGCCTGCAGATAACCGACAATCCTGATTATCTGGCATTTGTACAGACTGTGCTCGGACTTGTGGAGAAATACAACAAGCAATACCGTTCGAAAGACGTGCTGTTCAACTGCGAGATGATTCCGGCAGAGAACGTTGGAGTTAAGCACGCCAAATGGGACAGGGAAGACGGCTACTTCGTGCCGCGCGACTGCTACAACAGCTATTTCTATGTTGTTGAGGACGATTCGCTGAACATCATTGACAAGTTTAAGATGCACGGAGCACCATACATACAGCACCTTACGGGCGGCTCGGCGCTGCATATGAACCTGGACGAGCATCTGTCGAAGGCACAATACCGCCAGCTGCTCAAGGTGGCAGCCAAGGAGGGATGCAACTATTTCACGTTCAACATCCCCAATACAATATGCAACGACTGCGGCCACATAGACAAACGCTATCTGAAGGAATGTCCTCACTGCCACAGCAAGAACATTGATTACATGACGCGAATAATAGGATACCTGAAGCGTGTTAGCAATTTCTCTGCAGCACGTCAGGAGGAGGCAGCGCGCAGATACTATGCCGGTAAGGACAAGATGGCCGTATCAGAGTAGTCGTGTCGGTAGCTGAAATGCCGGCAGGCGTATTACGCGCCATACCGGGGATGACAAAGAGAACTAAAAACTTAAAGTAAAGACATATACATGCTTAAATACGTTAACACCGGTGTGGTGTTTCAGGAGATACCCGACGAGGTTACACTTGCGGTGAACATATCCAACTGTCCGTGCCGATGTCCCGGCTGCCACAGCCGCTACCTTTGGGGCGATGTGGGCGAACCGCTTACGCCCCTGGTGCTCGATGGATTTATACGGGAGTATGGCGACGATATAACGTGCATCTGCTTTATGGGCGGCGACTCGGAGCCTGAGTATGTAGATATGCTTGCCCGCTATGTGCATAAGGCCTATCCTAAAATGAAGGTAGGCTGGTATAGCGGCCGCACAAGGATATCGTCGGCTGTGAACAAGGCTGACTTCGACTATATAAAGGTTGGCCCATATATAGAGCATCTTGGATGTCTGAAGAGCCGCACGACAAATCAGCGGCTTTACAAGCGTGCTTCGGGAGACGGCTTTACTGATATAACATACAGATTCTGGAGTGGAAAAGACTGAAAGTTTTTTCTTATTTGATATCTATGATGTCCGGTGCGTAAGTGCACCGGACGCTTTGTTTTCACCGGTAGCCACATTGCTTGCGGGGTGTAGTCGGTTGTTAGCTTGCTTGGCAGACATATATAATAAGGTGAATTTTTGCATAAGGATACCACAGAGGCATTGTAAAAATAGTGTAAATTTTTGCGCGTCTTGATTTTTAAGGCTATTTTTGTATTCGCAAAAGAATGAAAGCGTCAATGAACAATCGTTTGGCTATATATATATTGTCGGTTGTGGCAATAGCTTTAGGTGTTGTTTCGTGTGGAAGAACCGGTATCTCTAAGTCTGTTGTTATGGCAGACAGCCTGTCGCAGTCAGATCCGGCGGCAGCTATGGCATTTATAGACAGCATTACAGCGCGCAATGAAAATATGTCAACGGACAGCAGAATGCGCTTAGGACTATTGAGGACAAAAGCTCAGAACAGTGCCGGAGTGATGTTTACGTCAGACAGCGTGATGCGCAATATCGTTGAATATTATGAAAGTGAAGGAGACGCAGACGACCGTATGCTGGCCTATTATCTTATGGGCAGTGTGTACCGCGACTTAGGCGATTCGCCTTTGGCCTTGCAATATTTTAATAAAGCTGCAGAGCAGGCCGATACAACCAGCGCTGACTGCGACTATCGTCTGCTATGCCGTATACACGGACAGGCGGCCAATCTGTTTCTTAAGCAGGAAATCCCATATTATGCCCTTAAAGAATTTGCCATTGCAGAGCGTTATGCCATGACTGCCGGTGACACTTTGTCGGCATTGGTCTTTCATGAACAGCGTGCCAATGCCTACTATCTGCTAAATATGCCTGACTCGGTTAAGGCTGTCAGAGAACACGTGGCGGCATTATATTCACAGTATGGATATTCTGCACATGCTGCGTTGGCTGTCGGGGCTTTGGTTCATCAGATGCTGCGCTGCGAAAACTATTCAGCTGCAAAAGAATATATGGACATATACGACAGATACGTCTTTGCCGGCGGTAATGATAAAATGGCAGAAGAGGGGCGCGATGTGTATTATTCATATAAGGGAGGATATTATCTGGGAATAAATAAAACTGATTCAGCCGAGTATTTTTTTCGCAAAGGTCTGAGCTGTTCGTCAAGTTTCAGCAATACGGAGAGTGCATGCCGCGGGTTGGCAGCCCTTTATAAACAGCTTAATCAGGCAGACTCTTTGGTGAAGTATACAGAGATGGCCCGCGTGGCAAATGATTCGGCCTATGCCAGCATGACCACTGAAAAGCTGTTGCATATGAAGACGCTATATGACTATGGTCAGCAGCAGCGTATTGCATCCGATGAGAGAGAGAGGGCGGACAATGCATTGTTAGCGATTGTGCTTATTGTTGCTTCGTTTGTTGTGATTCTGTTGGTGTTCTTTGTTTTCTATTATAGAAAATTGCTCTTTAAGGAAAAAGAGAATGAACGGATGCAGAAAGAATGGCACGAGATGGAGCTGGAGAACAGGAAGCATAGGGAGAATATACGAATGCTCAAGCAGACGAAAGAAGATCTGAATGTACTGCTGCGACAATACGAGGGAGAGATAGAGCAGCTGGTAAAGGAAAAAACTGCTGCTGTGGAAGATCTGCAGAGAAAGATATCTGAATATGATAAAAACAGTCAGGAGCGGTATAGAAAGAAAAAGAATGTCGAACTGTATAACTCGTCAATTGTCATTAGATTTCATTATTTCGCCGAGAAAGTTATGGCATCTCCTGCTTTTGATGATTGGAAAGAATTGTATAAGTTCGTATCAAAAGAGCTTCCCGAACTTGCTGAGTATAAAGACACATTGAAGAATGGCGAATATGAGATTTGCGTTCTGGTAAGACTGGGATTCGCACCTTCAGAAATAGGAATACTCACCGGAAGAAAATTATCTGACATTGCAAATATCCGTAAGAGATTGTTGCTAAAGCTCTCAAACAGAGAGGGTTCCGCGAAAGACTTTGATATTTATATGAAGGAAGAGTTCTGATGTAGGGCGGAAAAGTAGGAATTTTAATTATATAAATGGGAATATAAGGTTTAGGTGAATTTTGTGAAGTTTTGTGAAGTTTTATTTCAGCGATAATTTGCTGAATTAGTGCTTGTTGCCTATTTTTGCAGAAAAATCAAAATAGCGTGATGAAGGTAATTAAGGCTCACCCGATAAATAGTGGGGAAAGAAAATATTACGCATAAATTTTAGTCAGCCTAAAGAGGAAGAATGGTATGTCAATAACTCCTCGGAGCAATGCT
>NZ_DBLZAX010000015.1:0-104953 GCF_057607445.1 Xylanibacter sp.
GGATGGCAGCATGAAGCTTACCAAAGACTCTAACATTGAATTTTCCATGATGCAAAGATAAGATTTTTTTCTTTCTTTCCCCACTATTTATCGGGTGAGCCGTATTGGGACAGTAGGAATTTGATGGGGATATCCGTAGAGCTTTGCGATTTTAAAGAGGAAAAACTTTTTATCAGTCACTCCATGAAGATTAGCTCTGAAAAGTTTGATTTTAGCATTAAATAATTCAGCCGCTGCATTCGTGGAACGATTGTTATAAAATTTCAATATTTCATCATTATACTCATAAGAGAAAGGTTGCCTTTTCCTGATATGTTTTGGTTTGAATATATTGATTAAAATTAATGTGTGTATTTGTTGTCTGCAAGAGTACTCGCTATTGGTCGGCTAAATGCAAATGTAAGTTTGTTGTTTGGAGAAAAATGAAAGGACGCATAAAAAAATGCGCCCTTTCATTTTTTCCTTCTATCTGATTTCAGATGAAATTGCTTTGTTATATGTGATAGTCTTTGTTTGTTCTTTATTGCCTGTCGTGTTGGGTGATAAATTCTTCTGCGCGCTTTAAGTCTTCGGGAGTATCAATTCCTATGGTTTCAACGTGGGTAATGCCTACTTTTATGCGGTATCCATTTTGAAGCCATCTGAGTTGTTCCAAGCTTTCAGCAAGCTCTAGGCTTGATTGTGGTAATTTTGTTATTTCTGACAAGACATTAGCCCTGTATGCATAAAGTCCAATATGCTTTAAATATGTGAATTTGTTTATCCAATTTGATTTTTCTTCTCCGCGTATATAGGGTATTATATTCCTGCTAAAATACATGGCAAAGCCATTGTTGTCGCAAATGAGTTTCGGGGAATTAGGATTCTCTAAATCATTTATAGAGTCTTTTTCAGTAAATGGCCTGCCTAAAGTCGCAATCATAGTTTCTGAGTCATCGAAACATCTGCATATTGTTTCTATTTGGGTCTTGTGAATAAATGGCTCATCACCTTGGATGTTGATTATGACGTCAAATTTTTTTTCTATAATATTTACTGCTTCTTCTATTCTGTCAGTCCCACTTTTGTGATTAGGGGATGTCATAATAGCATTTCCTCCAAAGCTTTCCACCGCGTCCTTAATCCTTTCATCGTCAGTGGCGACGTATACGTCGTCAAGCACTTTTGAAACTTTTTCGTATACATGTTGAATTACGGGTTTTCCGCCTAAAATGGCTAACGGTTTTCCGGGAAAACGTGTTGACGAATATCTTGCTGGTATGATTCCTACAAAGTTCATAGTATTTCTGTTTTAATATTTTTGCAAAGATACTAATATTTATCAATAAATATATTCGTAAAACCGATTTTAAAAAAATAATTTTGCAGTATGGTTATTTTTTATTACTTTTGGTGATAAATTTAAAAAGAAAAATCGTGAAGAACTATATATTGCTTTTATTTTGTGCTGCTTTGCCTCTAATATGTAGTGCGCAAAAGATAACATTAGGCTCATGTGAGACTAAAGATGGTGGAACATACCAGGGTGAAATGGCTTCTGGAAAACCTCATGGGAAAGGTAAAACTGTTTATAAAAACGGGGATACTTATGAAGGTGAATATGTGAAAGGAAAGCGTCAAGGATATGGAGTTTATACTTTTTCTGATGGGGAGAAGTATGAAGGAGAATGGTTCCAAGATCAGCAACACGGTAGAGGGACATATCATTTTATGAATAATAACAAATATGTTGGACTATGGTTTCGTGATTATCAGCAGGGCCATGGCGTAATGTGGTATTACAACGGCGACAAATATGACGGCGATTGGTATCAGGATAAACGTACCGGAAAAGGAACATACACTTATAGCGGTGGTGCCTATTATACTGGTGAATGGAAAGATGACAAGAAAACGGGTAAGGGATTCTTTGATTGGGGCGATGGGACAACATATGATGGTATGTGGCTAGATAATTTGCGCTCAGGAAAAGGAACCAATCATTATGCTGATGGAGATGTATATATCGGTGATTGGCTAGATGATGTTCAAAATGGGAAAGGTATATATAAGTTCCAAAATGGCGATATGTACGAGGGTGATTATGTTAGAGGAAAACGTACGGGTGAAGGTATTTTTACTTTTGCTAATGGCGATAAATATACCGGACATTTTACAGAAGGAGATAAGGACGGCCATGGAGTCTTACGTTGGAAAAATGGTGATGTATATAATGGATATTGGAAGGCTGACAAACAAAACGGTCTAGGTAAGTTAACGAAAAAAAATGGAGATGTCTTTGAAGGTAATTTTAAAGACGGCGTTTTTGATGGTGAAATTATAATACATTTCTCAGACGGAAGTAAATTCAAGGGTATTTATCGTCGTGGTAAAAGAAATGGTCGAGCTTTAGAGGTCGATAAGGATGGACGGCGTTTTGAAGGCTCTTATAAAGATGATAAGCGTGATGGTAAATATGTTGAGAAAGACAAAAATGGTAACATCGTTTCTCAGGGTATGTATATTTTAGGAAATAAGGTTCAATAATTAATTAAAATAATATTTATGGTTATAGATACATTGGAAAATTTAGAGAAATATGTTTCTTTAAATCCATTATTTAATGATGTAGTTGATTTTTTGAAATCAAATGATTTAAATAAATTAAGTGAAGGAAAACATCTGATTAAAGGCACAGATTTATTCGTAAATATACAAGTGGCAAAAGGTAAATCATGTGAAAGTGCTTTGCTGGAAACTCATAAGAAAATGATTGATATCCAGATACCTTTAAGTACGTCAGAGACGTATGGATATACTCCATTAAAGGATTTGCCTGAAGCAGAATATAATGAAGAAAAAGATATAACAAAATATGAAGGAGCTGCTGCTACGTACGTTACCTGTAAGCCCGGTGAGTTTGCTATATTTTTCCCTCAAGATGGTCATGCTCCTTGTATTTCTGAACAGGCAGAAATAAAGAAGGCCATATTTAAAGTCTTAGCATAATTTTGCTGAGAGTATCAAATAATAATGTTATTATAAAAAGTTTTTAAGGAGGTATCATGGTTACCAGAAAAGCCAAATCATTAAATAATAAGGCTAAAACGGATAGTAAAGCGGCAAATGAGCCGAAACATATTGGCTTAGTTGTTAATGATGGTTATCTCGCGCCTTATGAAGATGCCATAAGAGGGCGGCATGATCATGCCTTGTGGAAATTAGGCCAGCTGACTCGTAATGGTAAAATATCATTAGAGGATTTTGCCAGTGGGTACGATTATTATGGCTTGCATAAATTATCAAGAGGCTGGGTCTTTAGAGAGTGGGCGCCTAATGCGACAGAAATTTATCTTGTCGGCGATTTCAATAATTGGCAAGAGACAGAAAAGTATAAAGCCAAGCGTATAGAAGGAACCGGAAACTGGGAATTGAAAATCTCAGAGAAAGGTATGAAGCATGGCGATTTATACAAAATGCATGTTTATTGGAATGGCGGGTCTGGAGAACGTATCCCGGCATGGTCTCAACGAGTTGTGCAGGATGAAGAAACCAAAATATTCTCAGCCCAAGTCTGGAATCCTGAAAAGCCTTATGTGTGGAGGAAAAAGAAGTTTAAACCAAATAAGAGTCCGCTTCTGATATATGAGTGCCATATAGGAATGTCGCAAGATGCGGAAAAGGTTGGTACTTATACTGAATTTAAGGAGAATGTGTTGCCGAGAATAATTGAGGATGGTTATAATTGTATACAAATTATGGCAATACAAGAGCATCCTTATTATGGTTCTTTCGGTTATCATGTAAGTAGCTTCTTTGCTGCTTCAAGCAGATTTGGTACTCCTGAAGAACTAAAGTCTCTTATTGATGAAGCTCATCGCAATGGCATTGCAGTGATTATGGATATTGTTCATAGTCATGCTGTTAAGAATGAAGTTGAGGGATTGGGTAATTTAGCAGGTGATCCTAACCAATATTTTTATCCAGGTGACAGGCATGAGCATCCCGCATGGGATAGCTTGTGTTTTGATTATGGTAAGGATGAGGTTATGCATTTCTTGTTGAGCAATTGTAAATATTGGCTTAAGGAATTCCATTTTGACGGTTTCCGTTTTGACGGCGTTACTTCTATGCTTTACTATAGTCATGGTTTAGGAGAGGCTTTCTGTAATTATGGTGATTATTTCAACGGGCATGAAGATGATAATGCAATATGTTATCTTACTATTGCTAATAAACTAATTCATGAAATTAATCCTAATGCAATAACAATTGCAGAGGAAGTAAGCGGTATGCCGGGGCTTGCAGCTAAGTTTGAGGATGGCGGATACGGCTTTGACTATAGGATGGCAATGAATATTCCTGACTATTGGATAAAGACGATAAAGGAGCAAAGTGACGAAAACTGGAAGCCTAGCAGTATTTTCTGGGAAGTAAAGAACAGGCGTCCGGATGAAAAGACTATAAGTTATTGTGAAAGTCACGATCAGGCTTTGGTTGGTGATAAAACAATTGTTTTCCGTCTTATTGATGCGGATATGTATTGGCATTTCAAAAAAGGCGACGAAAATGAGGTCGTTCATCGTGGAATAGCTTTGCATAAAATGATACGTTTAGTAACTGCTGCTGCAATTAATGGCGGATACCTTAACTTTATGGGAAATGAGTTTGGGCATCCTGAATGGATTGACTTTCCTAGAGAGGGTAATGGTTGGAGCTACAAATACGCAAGAAGACAATGGAATTTGGTAGACAATAAAGATTTGTGCTATCATTATCTGGGTGATTTTGACCGTGAAATGCTTAGCGTTATCAAGAGTGTGCGTAATTTCCAACGGACGAACGTACAGGAGATTTGGCATAATGATGGTGACCAGATATTGGCTTTTATGCGTGGCGATTTGATATTTGTGTTTAATTTTAATCCCACACGATCCTTTACTGATTACGGATTCTTGGTTCCTACAGGATCTTATGATGTTGTATTGAATACTGACGCTAAAAAGTTTGGTGGAAATGGACTTGCTGATGACAGTATGACACATATGACAAACTTTGATCCTCTTTATGTAAAAGATCATAAGGAATGGTTAAAACTTTATATCCCTGCTCGGTCAGCCGTGGTCTTAAAGAAAAATTAATATGACACAAGAAGTCAAGACAAACAATAGCACATTAGTTAATTCTGTATGTGCTATTGTTTTCATATTATTTACTTTTGTATATTTATATTTCTTCCAGTCTGATATTATTGCTATGGAGCAACATGTCTTGTCTGGAGGCATTACTCATTACAACAAAACCATAGGTGCGGTATTGCTGACTGTGGTACTGTTTCTTATCAAACTTGGCGTGAGTAAGTTAACGAGGTTTGATGGATGGATTAATATTCTGAATTATTTGCCATCATTAATGTTTCTCGCTGTTCTGACATCCGGGAATCAGGATTTCGATGTTAGTTTATTTCCAACCAATGTTATAGTAATCGTATGCATTGTTATAATATTGTATGCAATTTTTGCTGTTTTGTCTAGACAGAAGTCAATATTCTATATTGATACGTCTTATACAGGAAGTCTGACCGGAGGTTTGTGGAAGAGTCTTTTGGCTTTGTCTGCTATGTTGTTGATGGTATGTGCTTTGGGAAATACAAATGAGATTTTTCATTATCGTTTAAGGATAGAGCATTTATTAGAGTCAAATGATTATGATGATGCTTTGAGCGTAGGCGAGAAGTCTGATGATACGGATCCTGATTTAACTATGTTGAGAATTTACGCTTTGTCGCGTACAAAGCAATTGGGTGAACGTTTGTTTGAGTATCCTATACCTAAAGGCGGTTCTGATATATTATTGCCTGATGGGGTGAATGTCAAATGTATGATGTTTCCTGAAACAGAGATATTCAAGCAGCTTGGTATACGAAAGATGGGAAAGATGAAGCCTCTTGAGTATCTGTTGTATCTGGAAAATCATGGTCTGGCAATGAAGTCTGTAACAGACTATATATTATGTGGTTATTTGTTAGATAAAAATTTAGATGGATTTGTGAACATAATTAAAAACAAATATAATCTAAGCTCACCTGCTTTGCCAAAGCATTATAGAGAAGCGCTCACATTGTATACACACCTAAGGTCGAATCCTGTTTTGGTCTTTCATAGCGAGATAATGGATGCTGACTATGCGGATTTTCAAAAACTTGAAGAAAAGTACAATAACAAGTCAGAGCGTTTTTCTTATGTTAAAGACACTTATGGAGAAACATATTGGTTTTATTACTTTTACCAATAAATTTCACTTGGAGTAGATGACCATCGTAAATGAAAACAGAAGGATACAGCATGAAAAAATGTATCCTTCTGTTTTTTTTGTTTATATAATTATTTAGTTTTAATTTTTCGTTATAATAACTTTTATGCTGTCTGCTTGAAGTCTTGCCTTTAGCCAATCTGTGATTTTGCTCCTTTCGAGTTCTTTCATATTGGCTTTTGCTTTAACGCCAATAACGGCCAATGTGTAATGTTTAACCTTTAATGAATCTGTGTTTACATAACTGGCATTAGACAGGCTTATGTCGTCAACGTTATCGAATAAAGACTTAATTTCCTTTGCTACTGCAGGTGCCATAATGTCATATTTTGTATATTGGTCAAGGCTTTTCTGAAGTTCAGATATTTTTGCTGTTTCTTCACGAACCATATCTGAGTAGTTATCGTTAGATGTTCGCATATTTGTCAGTCTGTTGTTGAGCATCATTAATGATGTTGACTCAGAGCCTTGTATTACCTCAAGTTTATACTGCCGGATATTATAATTCTGCATTTCTTTCTCAGCTTTTGCAATAGCACTGTCTGACAGTTCCTTTCCTACGGCGACAACACGTAATGTGAGACTGTCGTTGTTGGCTTCATATGAAATAATCCTTGTGCCAGTACTGTCTAATTGTTCTTTTACAAATTTGCTGAGATTGCTTTTAAATACGCTTGTTTTTACAATACTGTATGTCATGAAGCCTGCCGGTATCATTGTGGCAACTACAATGATAATAATGTATTTCTTTACTGTAGTTTGTCTTTCATGGTCGACAAATTGTTTTTCCTTGAATTTAAGCATTCTTACGCCAATATATGTGGCGAGGGCAATGAATACCGTATTAATAAAAAACAGATAGAAAGCGCCAAGAAAATAGAAAATGTTACCTGTGGCTATTCCAAAGCCGGCTGTGCAGAGCGGCGGCATCAAGGCTGTAGCAATTGCGACTCCTGGCAGCACATTTCCTTTCCCCTTTGTGGCCAGGGCTACAATGCCGGCTGCACCACCGCATAATGCTATAAGTACATCGTATAGTGTGGGGGATGTGCGGGCCAAGAGCTCCGACTGGGCTTCGTCAAGTGGTGTCAGTAAGAAATAAAGTGTTGCTGTACATACACTTATTATTGTTGCCACGAGATAGTTCTTAAGTGACCGCTTTAGTAATTCAAAATCGTTTATACCAACCGCTAATCCCATTCCAATTATAGGTCCCATAAGTGGTGATATCAGCATGGCGCCGATTATTACTGCGGTAGAATTCACGTTGAGGCCCAATGATGCTATGAATATTGCAAAAACCAGAACCCACAGATTGGCCCCGTGAAATGATACTCCATTACTTATGGCCTTGATTGTATTTTCTTCATCCTCTTTGTCGGGCATGGCATTAAAATACTTTTTTAAAAAAGCCATGATGCTTACAGACATCTTTTTTACGAATGATGTTTGTGAATCAGTCAGTTTTTCTTTTGTCATATTTTACGAGATTTAAGTTTTAACTATTATAGTGTTTTGGTTGTATAGGTAAACAAAGTTAAGTATTTTTATCCAATTATAGATGCTTTTTGTGAATAAATGTATAATTGTGTCTAATATTTTTTATTATGTAATATCGTTTACGGTTTGCATGCCAAAGGCTGAAATGGAGAGATTGTTGTATTTTGGCATTATATTATAAATAATTTGCTGTCAGTGTGCAGTAAAATAATATTACAATATTAAATTGAAAAATAGATATTTTCTTGATGTCACACAGCATGAATCATGCTGAATGTTATAGCTTTTGCGGTGAAAGTAGTTGTTCTGTTTTATAAAACCAATGCTTTTAATCAATAAAAGCATTGGTTTTGGAGACAGATTCTTATGGTTTTGTCTCCAAAAACATGCGTATTTTAGCTGGATTTTATATGTAAGACATTATCTTGAATTGCATTATTGATATAATAATTCAGCTTAAAGTGTTGATTATGAGCTGTTTACGTCTTTAGTGTGTTTTTGAGGTTATTTTCTCATAATTCTTGATCTTTTATGGAAATACTTTACGCATAAAGCCTTAAATTTCTGAATTTTGTAAAGAAAGATGAAAGTGTGCAATTAATTTGTTCGCATTTCAGCGATAAGGTTATTGCTGATTATATTTGTTGTTTTCACCCCAAAGTTGTCCTTGATAAATATTGTTCTTCTTTAGATAGTTGACAAACTTATTTGTAAATTCGTAATTTTTTAATCCCCAGTCTGGCGCTATCAGCAAATCTTTAGGAGATTGTGATGTGAATCTGTCTATTATTATATTACTTCGAAGATGTTGTATATATTTTGCAAGCAATTCTATGTATTCGTCTACGTCATAGGTGTGGATTCCTCCTTGGTAGTATTCGTTTTCAAGTTTTGTTCCCCGTATTATCTGCAACTGATGTATTTTTATTATGTTTAAGCTTGTTTGGGATATAAGTGATGCTTGTTTTATATTTTCATTTGTATCTTCTCCAGGAAGTCCTAATATTATATGCCCTCCGGTTATTATGCCTCTTGAAGTCGTTTCCTCTATTGCATTTCTTGAACATTCAAAAGTGTGTCCTCTGTTTATGCGTTTAAGTGTATCGTTGTTAGCTGATTCAATGCCGTATTCAACAATAACAAACGTTTGCCGTGAAAGGCTTTGAAGGTAATCAAGTATTTCGCTGTTAATACAGTCTGGTCGAGTGCCAATAACAATGCCTACGACATCCTCTGTATTTAGCGCTTCTTCATACAACCTTTTAAGCTGCTCTATATTCCCATACGTGTTTGTGTATGCCTGAAAGTATGCCAAATAGCGCATTTCGGGATATTTGTTGCGAAAAAACATCTTTCCTTTTTCAAGCTGCTCCTTAATAGTTTTGTTCTTGTCGCAATAAGCAGGATTGAATGTGCTGTTGTTGCAAAAGGCACATCCGCCGTAGCTGATTCTGCCGTCCCGGTTGGGGCATGAGAAGCCTGCATCAACAGAAATCTTTTGTATTTTGAACGGGAAAATAGATCTTATCCAGCTGCCAAAATCATTATAAGGTGATGTCGTTTTTTTATTTAAATCTTGCATTGTATAATTACGCTTAAATTTTTGCCATACGGCATTAATATCTTTTAAATCAATTGAGATGCAAATGTAGTGAAAATTATGTATCTTTGTGCTCAAAATAATTTATAAAATACAATGAAAAGACTTTTTATTATGTGTGCGGCTTTATTGTTTGCTGCTAGTAATATGATTTCTGGAAATCTGCTTTCTTTAAAAGATGTTGCAGGCAAAACTTTTGCTGCTGAATATCTTAGTGCTGTCAGCCCCATGTCCGACGGAGACTGCTATGCTATGATAAGCAAGGACGGGAAGAGAATAATAAAATATTCTTATAAGACTGGAAAGCAAGTAAGTGTGTTGTTTGACGTAAACAATACTGTCGGTGAAAAAATTGACAAGCTTGAAAATTATATAATGAGCCCTGACGGGAAGAAGATGTTGGTTCAGACTAACTCTAAGAAGATTTATCGCAGGTCTTATACAGCTGATTATTATATTTATAATATTGCAGACCGTAAGTTGGAAAAACTTTCGGATAACGGCCAGCAGCAGTCGCCTGTATGGTCGCCGGATGGAATGAAAGTGGCTTTTGTACGTGACAATAATATTTATCTTGTTAAGCTGCTTTATGGCAATTCGGAGAGTCAGGTTACTAAAGACGGCAAGCGTAATGAGGTTATTAATGGAGTGCCGGATTGGGTTTATGAAGAAGAGTTCGGATTTAATTCTGCACTTACATTTAATGCCGACGGAAGTATGCTTTGCTGGATTCGTTTTGATGAAAAGGATGTGCCTACATATTCTTTACAAATGTTTAAAGGGCTTGAGCCGGAAATGACAGAGTATTCAGAGTATCCAGGGCTATATTCGTATAAATATCCAAAAGCAGGCCAGAAAAATTCAACTGTTTCTGTTCTGAGCTATGATATTCAGTCGCGTCAGACACGCACCATGCAGCTGCAGATGGACAAAGACGGATATATACCCCGTATAAAGGCAACTTCAGATCCGCAAAAGATAATTGTTTACACAATGAACAGACATCAGGATCAGCTCTGTCTGTATGGGGCTAATCCTAGAAGTACAGTATGCAAGTTGCTGATAAAGGAATCTGTGCCAAAGTATGTGAAAGAAGAAGCAATGGCTAATATATTGATTTCTTCTAATCATATATTAATGCCAAGTGACCGAAATGGTTATATGCAATTATATCTTTACAATATGAACGGGCAGTTGCTGCGTAAGGTGACTGACGGCCAGTATGATGTAACAGATGTTTATGGATACGACGAGCAGACCGGTGCTACATACTATCAGGCTGCAGGCAAAAATCCTATGAATCGTGAGGTTTATGTTACTTATAAAAATGGCAAGACTGAATGTCTGACTTCACGCGATGGTTGGAATATAGCTGTGTTTAGTGCTGATTATAAATATTTTGTAAATCAGTGGAGCGACAGAAATACACCATATGAATATGGTATTTTTAATAATTCAGGCAAAGAAACCGTATCATTGATTACTAATAGCGAGTTGAAGAAAACTCTTGCTGAATATGATTTGCCTTCAAAAGAATTTTTTAGCTTCAAGACATCAGAAGGTGTTCAGCTGAATGGTGTTATGATTAAACCTGCTAATTTTGATGCAAGTAAGAAATATCCTGTAATTATGTGGCAATATAGTGGTCCCGGCAGTCAGCAGGTTGTCAACTCATGGAATATCGGTTCAATGGGGCAGGGCGCTTTGCTTGACCAATATTTGGTGCAGCAAGGATTTATTCTTGTCTGTGTTGACGGCAGAGGTACAGGAGCGCGTGGTGCTGATTTCGAAAAATGTACTTATCTGAAAATCGGTGATCTTGAATCTAAAGACCAGGTTGAAACTGCCATATATTTAGGCTCATTGCCCTATGTCGATAAAAATAATATTGGTATATGGGGATGGAGCTTTGGTGGATTCAATACATTAATGAGCATGAGTGAAGGACGTAAAGTCTTCAAGGCAGGAGTTGCTGTTGCACCTCCTACAGACTGGAGATTTTATGATACGGTTTATACTGAGAGATATATGCGTACTCCAAAAGAGAATCCTTCTGGATATGATGTAAATCCGATTAAGCGTGCTGCAAACCTGCATGGCGAACTGCTTATTTGTCAAGGCTTGGCTGATGACAATGTTCATCCACAGAATGTGTTTGAATATACAGAGGCACTCGTGCAGGCAGACAAAGACTTTAAGATGAATGTATATACAAACCGTAATCATAGTATATACGGAGGCAATACGCGTAATCATATCTACAGGCAGATAGCTCAGTTCTTCATCAAAAATCTCAAATGAGAATAAATGTATGAATATAATAAACTAAAATAAAACTATATCGTATGAACTTTTTGAAAAACTTTAGGGTATTATCTTTATTTATGTTTGCAATGCCGTTGTCAGCGATGGCAGATAATGTTACTGTGACAGTTACAAATCCATATGACGTTCAGCGTCAAGAGCTTATAGAGGTTGAGCTCAAAGATGTTTATTCGAAATTAGGAATAAAGAATGGAGAAAGTTTTATTGTAAAGAATGCATTGGGACAGCAGGTGGCTTACCAGATTTCATATGACGGAAAGTTGTTGATTGATGCCAGTGTGCGACCTGCAGGGTCAGCAGATTTTACTATTACTCCAGGAACTCCTAAAGAAATGAAGACCATTGTTTGTGGTAAGCAATATCCCGAGCGTGTAGATGACATTGCATGGGAAAATGACCGTACTGCTTATCGTGCTTATGGTCCTGCCTTACAGCGTACAGGCGAAAAGGCTTTTGGAATAGATGTCTGGGTTAAAAATACGCCGGATTTGGAGGTTGATAAGAGGTATGTAACAGAACTTTCAAACCATGCTAAGATTGAAGAGTTAAAGAAAGCAGGAAAGACAGAAGAAGCTCATGAAATGGAAGAGGCAACAACATATCACTTTGACCATGGATACGGACTTGACTGCTATAAGGTTGGTCCGACGTTGGGTTGTGGCGCTCCTGCGCTTTTGTCTGGAGGGGAGATGGTCTTACCTTATTGTTATAAGACATATAAAATATTGGATAATGGACCTTTGCGCTTTACAGTCCAGCTTGATTACAACCCATTTTCTATAGGAAGTGACAAGAATATTGTTGAACATCGTATTATAAGCCTTGATAAAGGTAGCAACTATAATAAAATGACCGTATGGTACGAAGGACTTACTAAGCCTTGTGATATGGTGGCTGGAGTTGTACTTCATAGTGAAGACACTAAGAGTGTAGCTTGTGGAGATAATTATGTGCTTTATGCAGATCCTACAGATAATCCGGCAAAACAAAATTTCCAGATTTATGTTGGCGTGTTGTTCCCTAATGGTGTTAAGGCAACAAAAAAAATAATGTATGATAATCCTGTTAATGGAAATGCCGGACATGGAGTAGGGCTTATTACATATCAGCCAAATGAGAAATATACATATTATTTCGGCTCTGCATGGAGTAAGAATGATGTTCGCACATTTAATGAATGGAACTTACGTTCTAAAGAGTACTTGAAAGCACTTCATTCACCATTAAAGGTGACTGTTAAATAAAATTATCATTTTAATAACCAATCTTGTTAAATTAAATCTGATATTATGAAAAAACTCTTATTAGGAGATGAGGCTATTGCGCAAGGCGCGATAGACGCAGGTCTTAGTGGGGTGTATGCCTATCCTGGTACACCTTCTACAGAAATAACAGAGTATATTCAGAATTCTAAAACGGCAAAGGAGCGCAACATCCATCGCAGATGGTCGTCAAACGAGAAGACTGCTATGGAGGAGGCACTCGGTATGTCGTTTATGGGAAAGCGTGCTCTTGTTTGTATGAAGCATGTGGGTCTTAATGTTTGTGCCGACCCATTTGTCAATTCTGCTATGACTGGAGTTAATGGAGGAGTAGTCGTATTGGTTGCAGATGATCCTTCAATGCACTCTTCTCAAAATGAACAAGATAGCAGGTTCTATGCTAAGTTTGCCATGATTCCATGTTTTGAACCGAGCAGCCAGCAAGAGGCATATGACATGGTAAGGTATGCCTTTGATTATAGTGAGAAAATACATCTTCCTATTCTTATGCGAGTTACAACCAGAATGGCTCATAGTCGTGCGGTTGTTGAGATCTGTGATAATTCAAGAGAGCAGAATAATATCAATTATGATTCCAAGGCTGCTGATTGGATTTTATTGCCAGCTATGGCACGCAGGAAGAATGATATAGTTACTTCGATGCAGCCAGAACTGGAAAATGACGCTAAGAATAGTAAGTATAATCAATATATTGATGGCAGTGATAAGTCTTTAGGAATAATTGCAAGCGGAATTGCTATAAATTATTTGAATGAATGTTATCCTCAGGGATGTCCTAATCCAGTAATAAAAATAAGTCAATATCCATTGCCAAAGGATTTGATAAGACAGATGACTTCTGCGTGCGATTCTGTATTGGTTATTGAAGAGGGACAGCCTTTCATTGAAGATATGCTTCGCGGCATAATGCCGGGCGATGCAACAATAAAGGGGCGTCTTACCGGTGAACTTCCGCGTACAGGCGAATTAAATCCTGATCTTGTAAAGAAGGCTTTAGGTCTTCCTGTTGATGAATGTTATGCTCCAAGTGAAAATGTGACACCTCGTCCACCTGCATTGTGTCAGGGATGTGGCCATAGAGATGTCTATTCCGCTCTTAATGAAGTTTTGAAAGATTATGAAAATGCAAGAGTCTTTGGTGATATCGGATGTTATACGTTAGGAGCTCTGCCGCCATTTAGAGCTTTGCATTCAACAGTAGACATGGGTGCAAGTATAACCATGGCTAAAGGTGCAGCAGATGCCGGCTTATGGCCTGCAGTTGCCGTTATAGGCGATTCAACATTTACGCACTCTGGCATGACAGGCTTGCTTGATGCGATTAACGAAAATGCAGATATAACGGTCATTATTAGTGACAATCTTACAACAGCCATGACTGGTGGGCAAGATTCTGCCGGAACGAATAAGCTGGAAGCTATATGTAAAGGCTTAGGACTGAATAATGAACATTTAAGAACAGTTGTTCCTCTTCCAAAGAATATGCCTGAAATAACAAACATGCTGAGAGAGGAAATTAATTATCATGGCTTGAGTGTAATTATACCATGTCGTGAATGTATGCAGACATTGCAGAGACATTTAAGAGAAAAAAAGTTAAACGCAAATCAATCAAAATGAAAACAGATATAATACTTTGCGGTGTAGGAGGACAGGGTATTCTTTCAATCGCAACAATTATTGGTGAAGCTGCAATAAAGGACGGACTTTATATTAAGCAGGCAGAGGTTCACGGAATGTCACAACGCGGTGGCGACGTGCAGAGTAACTTGCGTATATCTTCTGAACCAATTAATAGTGATTTGATTGCAGAAGGTCAGGCTGACGTTATTATATCAATGGAACCAATGGAGGCATTACGATATCTTCCATATCTTAATAAGAAAACGGGATGGATTATAACGTCAAGTGTTCCTTTTGTCAATATTCCTAATTATCCTGATATGGATAAAATAAAGGAGGAATATTCAAAACTGAATAATGTTGTTTTCATTGATATCGAGCAGTTGGCAAAGGATAATAATGTGCCGCGTTCTGCTAATATGATATTATTAGGAGCTGCTCAAAAGTCTTTGGGTATAGGATACGAAGAGATAAAGGCTGCTTTGGGCAGAGTGTTTGCACGTAAAGGCGAAGAGGTCGTTAATGCGAATATTAAAGCTCTTAATATCGGAATAAGTGAAAGTAAATAGAATTTCAAATTATCTGAAATATGAAAAATACACCAATAGACAAGGTTCTTGTTGATAATACAATAAGAAGTTTGGGCATACAGGACTTCGAAAAGGCTACGATACGTGAGGTAAAGTCTGTTGCTGCTTCTGTAGAAAAGGAGTCTGGTGTGGAATTCATTAAGCTGGAAATGGGTATACCGGGCTTGCCTGCATCTGAAGTAGGTGTTAAGGCACAAATCGAAGCTTTAAAAAATGGTATTGCACACACATATCCCGATATTCAGGGATACCCTGAATTGAAAAAACAGGCATCACGTTTTGTCAAAGCTTTTATCGGCATAGATATTATGCCGGAATGCTGTGTTCCTGTATGTGGTAGTATGCAAGGTACGTTTGCAGCTTTCCTGACATGTTCACAATGTGACCCAAAGAAAGACACCGTATTATTTATTGACCCGGGATTTCCTGTTCAGAAGATGCAATTGCAGGTCATGGGTGTCAAATATGAAACTTTTGATGTCTATGATTTTAGAGGTGACAAACTTGCTCAAAAATTAGAGGGATATTTATCTAAGGGTAATATTTGTGCAATAGTATATAGCAACCCGAATAATCCATCTTGGATTTGTTTTAATGATGACGAATTGCGTATTATTGGTCAGCTTGCAACTAAATATGATACAATAATAATGGAAGACCTGGCTTACTTTGCCATGGATTTCCGTAAGCAGTTAAGTGTACCGTTTGAGCCTCCTTATCAGGCAACGGTTGCAAGATATACGGATAACTATATGCTTTTTATAAGTGGAAGTAAAGCGTTTAGTTATGCAGGTGAACGAATTGGAGTGACATGTATCAGTAACAAGTTGTTCCATCGTCATTATGATAATCTTGGGGCAAGATATGAAGGCCTCTCCTTTGGTTATGTCTTTTCTACAAGAATGCTTTATGCATTATCTTCAGGAACAAGTCATAGTGCACAATATGCGATGGCAGGGATGTTTAAAGCAGCATGTGATGGCGAATATGATTTCAGAAAGGATATAAGTATTTATGGTGAAAGAGCTCATAAACTGAAAAAAATATTTACAGATCACGGCTTTTACATTGTATATGATAAAGATCTAAGTGAACCTATAGCTGATGGCTTTTATTTCACTGTTGGTTACCCAGGAATGACTGGTGGGCAATTGGCACATGAACTTATGTATTATGGCGTTAGTGCTATATGTTTAGTAACAACAGGTAGTTGTCAAAATGGTTTGCGTGTTTGCACTTCATTTATTGAAGACAGACAGTTGGAAGATTTAGAGCGTAGAATGGCTATCTTTGAAGAGAATAATGCCGTATAATTTCGCGTAAATTTTGATGCATCAGCCTTTCAAGTTTTGTATTAATACATATTTGAAAGGCTGATATTATTCAATATTGCGACAAGAATATATGTGTAAAAGCGTGAATTAAGTGAATGTTACTTACCGATGCAGAAATGTTTGAAGATGTTGCTTAATACTTCATCTGTGGTTATTTCGCCACCTACAATTTCTGTTAGGTGAAAAAGACATTGGCGAAGATCCTCACTTATCAAATCACCAGAAAGTTGGGTATTAAGGCCCTCTTGGACACGGTGGATAGATGAAAGGGCATGACTGAGTGCCTCATAGTGGCGTAGGTTGCTTACAACAACACTATTTTGAGACATGTCAGGTGTAATCGTAAAGTCAATTAGTTGTTGTTGTAAATCATAAAGCCCATCTTTGTTTTTAGCAGATAGAGGTATAGTAACATATTTTGATGGAATGCCATCTGATATTGACATATATGAGCAGTCCGCAGTATCTTTATTGGTTATATTGTTTTCCAATGATTTCTTTATATTTTCATTAAGTAAATCAAACTTATTGAGTATAATTACAAGGTGCTTGTCTTTACATCTTGGTATAATTTGCTCTGACAGTTGCTTATATTGCTTTTCTGCACAAGTAGCATCTATGACCCATAGAACTATATTTGCTTGTTCTAATTTTTGGAAACTACGTTTGATGCCAAGGGATTCAATAGCATCCGTTGTCTCACGTATGCCGGCTGTATCAATAAAGCGGAATGTTATTCCTTCAAGGTTTATAGTATCTTCAATAACATCGCGTGTAGTACCATGGATATCACTTACTATGGCACGTTCTTCATTTAGTAAGGCATTCAATAATGTTGATTTTCCTGCATTTGTTTCTCCAACGATAGCTACAGGAACTCCATTTTTTATGGCATTGCCCATATTGAAAGAATTTGTTAGTAGACTTATTACCTTTTCTATTTGATTAGCTATATCTTTAAGTTCTGAACGGTCTGCAAATTCTAATTCTTCATGATCGCTGAAGTCAAGTTCAAGTTCCATTAGAGATGTAAGTTGAAGTAATTTATCACGTAAGAGTGATAATTCTTTACTGATGCCTCCACGCATTTGATTTATTGCCATGCGGTGTGTAGCTGCTGATGTTGCAGAAATTAAATCTGCAACAGCTTCTGCCTGACTTAGGTCCATCTTCCCGTTAAGAAAGGCTCTTTGTGTATATTCACCAGGGCCGGCTGAGCGGCATCCATTTTTGATTAATAATTGCATAATATTTTGCAATATATATGATGACCCATGACATGATATTTCTACTGAATTTTCTCCTGTATATGAATGCGGTGCTCTGAAAATACTTACAAGAACTTCGTCAATGATTTCTTTTTCGTTATTTTTTATTAGGCCATAGGTTATGGTATTCGCAGCCTTTTTACTTAATGGCATACACTTTTTTCCCACTGGATAAAAAATCTTATCAGTGATGCTTATAGCATCTTGTCCTGATATTCGTATTATGCCTATAGCTCCACCATTCGCTGTTGCAATTGCGCATATTGTATCTTGTATATCCATTTTATATAGCCTCAATGTTGTAGGATAATTTAATGTTTGATTTATAAATAAAAAGCAGAAATATATAAAGACTTTAAAACTTAGTGTTATTGAATATGTATCATATAAATATGGCTGCCTCATTACTTATCTTTGAGACAGCCATTATATTATTGATAATATATTACTGGTATCATATCATCTATCTGATTCTATCTGCAGCTCTGACTAATGCTTCATCTGCGAGTATAGCTCTTCTTGCCATTAAATATAAAATAACAGCTATAAGTGGAAGTATTGATGTAAAGGAAATTTTGTAATGTCCTATAGATTCCGTTAAATTTATTGCAAACACAGCGTAAACTGCATACCATCCTAAGATTAATAATATGTTAAATATACAGAACCGACTTTGTACAATTCTGTTGTGATACATAAAAATTGCAATCAGCGAAATCGGACATGTAATCAGTAAAGTTGCAAAAAGGGCCCATACAGAATAATTATGACTTCCATTCGGCATCGTAATCCACAAATTAAACATTGTAGATGTGGAATTTATATTTCCATCTGCAACAAAATGTCCTAACGGCAAGCATAGACAGATTATATTTAAAATTAATGCTGCCAAAAGTAATAAAGTTTGTTTCCTTTGTATCATTGCATATCTTTTAAATTGTCTTTTTGACCGTCACGCCAATATATATTGCCATCAATGAATTCTTGAGTAGCTAACAATGTCGGTTTAGGGAGTTTTTCATAATATCTTGATATTTCTATTTGCTCTCTATTTTCAAAAACCTCTTCTAAACTATCATTGTATGAAGCAAATTCTGCTAGCTTCTTACTTAAATCTTGTTTTATTTCTACAGAAATTTGGTTTGCACGTTTTGAGATTATAGCAACACTTTCATAAATGTTGCCTGTCTCATCACATAAATCCATAATGTTTCTGGTTACGGTGTTTGATGGTGCTTTTGATTTTTTGTAGTCCATATTCTTTATGTTATATTTATTTCTCTTTGGTATATTTCTTACAAGATGATATGTATTTTTCTGCTAATGCCTTATTCTTTGAGTCTGGATATTCATTAATGAATCCATAACATTCGTCTTCTGCATCTCGATAGCGGTCTATTTTCTTTGATTCAACGCTTTGTTCTGCCAATTCGAATTTACTTTTCATTATTAAAACAGCAAAGTCTTCGCGCAAAGAACTGTATGGATAATCATTGATTGCGTTTTGTGCCGTTATAATACATGCTTCATAATTACTTCCTCCACTTGTACAATTACCAAAATATGTACCTAAATTATAATATAATTGTGCAGAATATAATTCTTTTTTTACAAGTTTATCCTGTAATTCGAAAAGGCGTTTCTGTGCTTTACCTTTTAAAGAGGCTTCTGGATATATATCCAAGTATTCTTGAAAAGCAGCAATTGAATTTACAGTCTGTGTTTGATCTAATCTTGGTTCCGGTGTACTCATAAACAGGCTTTCGCCAATGTAGAATGAGGCCATTTCTGAATAAATACCTTTGGGATATGTCTTATAGTATTTTTTAAAAGTCATTGCAGCACTTTCATAGTCCTTGTCACAAAATTGTGCCATTGCAAGCATATATAGACTTTCTTCAGCATTGTCTGTTCCTTTTTGAATTGTTACAAGTTCTTCAAGCAAAGTAATTGCCTGTGTATATTTGCCATACGCAAAACACTCTTTTGCATATTCATACTTATAATTATAGTCTTGTGACTTATAAACTTGATTGAATTCGTGTGCACATCCAGAAAACAACACGACAGCAAATATGGAGATGATAATATTATTCTTCATAATTCAATATTTGGCTTGCAAAAGTACATATTATTCTATTAAGTAACAAAGTTTTGAACTTATTTTTAAGAAAAAATATCTTTATTAGGTGATTTCTTTGTAATATTTGTATTTTTGCATCTTGAATTGTTATGTATTTATAATATTCTTATTGTGTTTATTGTTATATGAAAGGTTTTAAGCTTACCTCAAATTATAAGCCGACAGGGGATCAACCTGAAGCTATTAAGCAATTAACAGAGGGGGTACTTAATGGTGAAAAGTCACAAGTGTTACTTGGAGTAACTGGATCGGGTAAAACTTTCACGGTTGCAAATGTTATCGCCAATGTAAATAAACCAACGTTAATTTTAAGCCATAATAAGACACTTGCAGCTCAGCTTTACAGTGAAATGAAATCTTTTTTCCCTGATAATGCGGTGGAGTATTATGTATCATACTATGATTATTATCAGCCTGAAGCATATTTACCACAGACGGATACATATATTGAAAAAGATCTTGCTATTAATGAGGAAATAGACCGTTTACGTTTATCTGCTGTTTCTGCATTGCTGTCAGGAAGGAAAGACGTTATTGTCGTATCGTCAGTCTCCTGTATTTATGGTATGGGCGGACCTGTTGAAATGGCAAAAAGTATAATATCTTTAAAGCGAGGCCAGATTTTAGATCGCAATGACTTCTTGCGTAGCCTCGTAGGAGCTTTGTATGTTCGAAATGACATAGAACTCAAGAGAGGCAATTTTAGGGTTAAAGGAGATACTGTTGATGTATTTATGGCTTATAGTAATTATGTTCTTAGAATTTCATTTTGGGATGATGAGGTTGATAGTATTGAGGAAATAGATTCAATTGATTTTCATCGAATTGCTTCTTTTGATAATTATCAAATTTATCCTGCCAATATTTTTGTAACATCAAAAGAGCAAACTGAACTTGCTATACGTAAAATACAAGATGATTTGTTAAAGCAAATATATTACTTTAATGAATTGGGGGATAATATTAAAGCTCAGCGTATTAAGGAACGTGTGGAGTATGATATGGAAATGATAAAAGAATTGGGCCATTGTTCGGGGATAGAAAATTATTCACGATATTTTGATGGACGTGAAGCAGGACAAAAACCATATTGTCTTTTGGATTTTTTCCCGTCAGATTATCTGATGGTGATAGATGAGAGTCATGTGAGTGTTCCTCAAATTAGTGCTATGTATGGTGGCGATAGGGCGAGAAAGACTAATCTGGTTGAATATGGATTCCGTCTGCCGGCAGCATTTGATAATCGTCCATTAAAGTTTGAAGAGTTTCACTCTATGATACATCAGGTAATTTATGTTTCTGCAACTCCTGCAGATTATGAATTGGAGGAAGCCGGAGGGGTTGTTGTTGAGCAGGTTATACGTCCAACAGGATTGTTGGATCCGGAAATAGAAGTAAGACCAAGTGAAAATCAGATTGATGATCTCATGGAAGAGATTGTTATACGTAATGGGAAAAATGAACGTACGTTGGTTACTACATTGACAAAGCGTATGGCTGAAGAGTTGACTGAATATTTGCTTAATCACGATGTTAAAGCTAATTATATACACAGTGATGTCGCTACTTTGGATAGAGTGAAAATTATGAATGATTTACGTGAAGGCGTTTTTGACGTTCTTGTTGGAGTGAACTTATTGCGTGAAGGGCTTGATTTGCCTGAAGTCTCGCTTGTCGCGATACTGGATGCGGATAAAGAAGGTTTTTTGCGTTCACACAGATCGTTGACTCAAACTGCAGGCCGAGCGGCGAGGAATGTAAATGGTAAAGTAATTATGTATGCTGACCATATTACTGCAAGTATGCAGATGACGATAGATGAAACTGCAAGGCGTCGCGAAAAGCAGTTGAAATATAACGAAGAGCATAATATTACTCCTAAACAAATTGTTAAGGTAATAAATCATGATACATTGGGATCTGCTAGTATTATTGATATGCCAGTTGCAAACAAAAAGTATGAGGCTTATATTGAAGAAGACCATGTCGCATTTGCTGCGGATCCTATTGTAACCAAGATGAATAAAGATCAGTTGTTAAAAACAATTGCAAATACACAAAGGATGATGAAAAAAGCGGCAAAAGATCTTGACTTTATACAGGCTGCACAATTTCGAGATGAATTAATTCGTCTGCAAAATATACTTGATGGTAAATATTGATAATTATAAAAACATTATGTAGTAATTTATATCGGTGCTTATTTGTTGCTATTCTAATTCTAGTTGTTAAATTATGCTTATTGTTGCGCCTATAACTTTTAATTTATTAATTTTGCAAAAATATATATTCGTATGAAACTGATTTTTATCCTTTCTATGTATTTGATTCCAATGATTGGCTTGGCACAGAGTGTTTGGGAAGCACCTAATGACGAAGATCATAAAGTCACCACAAGTACATTTATTGATAATAAAGAGAATTCGGAAGCTAAATATTTAAAAGGAGCAGTTCCTGAGGTTGATGGAAAAGTTGAATGGCGCTTAGATATTGATGTCCCAAAGAAAAATGCTCAGGATATATACGATATAATATTTGATTGTTTTACGAGTTTAACTAAAACAGAAAATCAACTTGAAGGTAGTCGTATTTCACTTATCAATAAAAAGGACCATATTGTAGTTGCTAGTATGAAAGAGTGGCTCGTTTTTACAGATAAATTATTGTCTTTAGACAGAACGAAATTTAATTATACTTTAATCGCATATTGTAAAGATAACCATCTTACGGTTACAATGGGACGTATATTATATGTTTATGATGAAGAACGCGTTAGAGGTGGATATGTGTATAAAGCAGAAGAATGGATTAATGATGAAAATGCATTAAATCGTAAGCAGACACGTTTGTTGCCTGGTTCTGCAAAATTTAGAAGAAGGACTATTGATCGTAAAGATTATATTTTTAATATGATTAAAGAAAATGTTTTGAAATAAGCTTATTTTTGATATTTTATTTAAAAGCAATGATTGTAAATACAAATGATAATAACAAGAAAATTAATTCTTGTGGGAAATATGGAAGTCGAGGTGAACGCTTTATGTTTCTTCGTAATATATTAAATATTATTTTCATGTTGGGAGCATTGATTGGTATGGTAATTTATTTTAAAGTAGATCATCAAATTGGCACAATCGTAATATTGTCTTCCATGTTATTTAAAATTGTTGAATGTGTTTTTCGCTTCATAAAATGAGTAAAAGGCTATTAATAGGGATAACGTATATATTATTTTGTTTATCGGTCTATTCACAAGACTATAATCAGTTAACAGATACGGGCGAGTTTACACAAGCGGGATCAAATAAAAGTTCAAAAAGTGATACACTTTCATCTGGGAATAAAGAAATTCCAAAAGGATTGAAAGTTTGGACTATTGATGAACGTTTTGGGGAACGTACGGCTGCTGTACCAGATACAATGCAGCATATGTATATGAACTCAATTTTTACAACAGGCCTTCGTGGAGAATACAATACTACAGGAAACTTAGGAGCGCCACGTATTAGTCGTATTTTTATAGATAGAGATGAAATGTCCCAGTTTGTATTCACACAACCATATGATTATTTCTTGACGCCTGTCAACAAATTCCTTTTTACGAACACTCTTTCGCCGATTACCAATATTTCTTATGATGAATGTGGTGATAGAACAAATGGTGAAGATCATTTTAAGGCAATTTTTGGTGTTAATGCAGGTAAAAAGTTAGGCGTAGGTTTTAAGTTTGATTATATCTATGGCCGTGGATATTATCAAAATCAGAGCACGTCGCATTTTAATTATACTATGTATGGCTCATATCTAGGTGACAGATATAATGCTCATATTTTATTATCAACTAATCACCAAAAAGTGACGGAAAATGGTGGTATAACTGATGATAGGTACATAACACATCCTGAAGCATTTGATGATAATTTTAGGGAGAGTGAAATACCTACCGTTTTAGAACAAAATTGGAATCGTAATGATAATCAACATATATTTTTCACACACCGCTATAATTTGGGATTTAATAGAAAAGTAAAAATGACAGAAGAAGAGATTGCTGCACGAAAGTTCGCAATAGCTTCTCAAAAGGAGAATGAAACAAATAAGGCAAAAGAAGAGGCACGGAAGAAAGCTATTAAGGAAGGACGTGAATTTGATGAAAATGCATATGATGAGAAAAAGACATTTTCAGGGCGTCCTGACAATGCTATAATAGCTGGTGATGAGCCTGCCGATACGACTAATACAGCAAGCGATAGAATAGTTCTTGATAAGACAGCCGCAGATAGTTTGCTTAACGTTCATATAGACGATAAAAATGTTGCTAATGTGGATACTGCATGGATGAAAGATGAATACGTGCCAGTTACAAGCTTTATACATACTTTAAAATTTGATAATTATCGTCGTATATATCAAGCATATAGAACTCCTGAAAATTATTATGCAAATACATTCCCTGTTAATGAGAAGTTTGAAGGGGATTCAATTTATGACAAAACTAACCATTATTCATTAAAAAATACATTTGCTATAGCATTGCTAGAAGGTTTTAATAAATGGGCGAAAGCAGGACTAAGGGCTTTTGTTACATCAGATTTACGGCATTTTAGTTTGCCTGATTCTTTAGGCGGAACAAGTAGCTATAACGAACATAATTTGAGTGTTGGTGGTCAATTAATAAAAAAACAAGGAACAACGTTGCATTATGATGTTACAGCTGAAGCATGGCTTGCAGGAGAAGACGCTGGACAATTGAAAGTTGATGCAAACGCAGATCTTAATTTTCGTCTGTTTAATGATACAGTAACTCTAGCTGCACGGATGTTTTTTTATCGCCTTAACCCAACATTTTATTATAGACATTATCATTCAAAACATTTTTGGTGGGATAATGATGGTCTTAGTAAAGAAATACGTACCCGTATAGAAGGTGTCTTTTCTTTAAGGCGTACTCATACTACATTGCGTGTAGCTATTGATGATTTAAAAGATTATACATATTTGAGTCAAAGTTATACAATTACCGATAATTTTAATCGGGCAGGGAATGTGGTTTCTGTAAAGCAATGCTCAGGGAATATAAATTTATTCACTTTGCAATTGTCACAGGATTTTAAATTTGGCCCTCTTAATTGGGAAAATCAAATAACATATCAGAAATCAAGTAATGAAGAAGTCTTGCCTGTTCCTCTGTTAAATATATACACTAATTTATATTTTAAGTTTAAGGTTGCTCGTGTGTTAAGTGTTGATCTCGGGGCTGATTTGCGTTATTTTACAAAGTATAAAGCGTTGGATTATAGTCCGGCATTAGGTCAATATACCGTACAGGACAATGGTGAGAATAATGTTGAAATAGGGAATTATCCTTATGTAAATGTATACGCCAATTTACATCTAAAGCATACGCGATTTTTCATTATGATGAGCCATGTTAATGCAAGTGCAGGTGAATATTTCCTCGTTCCTCATTATCCTTTGAATGGAAGAGTGCTACGTTTTGGTGTGTCATGGAACTTTTTCAACTGATAGTAATCTTGCAACATTGACTGATGAAATAAATTTTATTGTTGATTAGTCTTTAAGTTTATATTAATTTTGTTAGAAAATATCAAATTATGCCTCAAATATCAGTACGTGGATTAGAAATGCCGGAGTCGCCAATAAGAAAATTAGCTCCGTTAGCGACAGCTGCTAAAAATCGCGGAATAAAAGTATATCATCTTAATATAGGACAGCCTGATCTGCCTACACCCAAAGTTGCTATTGACGCTATACGTAATATTGATAGAGAAATTCTTGAATATTCACCATCACAAGGATATCTTGGATACAGAAAGAAGCTTGTGAATTATTATAAAAAGTACAACATTAATGTAAGTCCTGATGATATTATAATAACTTGTGGGGGAAGTGAAGCGGTTCTTTTTGCTTTCATGTCGTGTCTAAATCCAGGAGATGAGATAATTGTTCCTGAACCTGCATATGCTAATTATATGGCTTTTGCTATTTCTGCTGGAGCAAAAATAAGGACTATTGCAACAACTATAGATGAAGGATTTTCTTTACCAAAAGTTGAGAAATTTGAAGAGTTGATAAATGATCGTACACGTGCAATACTTATTTGTAACCCCAATAATCCTACAGGATATTTGTATACAAGACGTGAAATGAACCAGATTAGAGATTTGGTTAATAAGTATGACTTGTATCTTTTTTCTGATGAAGTTTATCGTGAATATATATATACAGGTTCGCCTTATATCAGTGCATGTCATCTTGAAGGTATTGAGCAAAATGTAGTTCTTATTGACTCTGTTAGTAAAAGATATAGCGAGTGTGGAA
The DNA here is from genome assembly GCF_057607445.1 of Xylanibacter sp. NCBI lineage: Bacteria > Pseudomonadati > Bacteroidota > Bacteroidia > Bacteroidales > Prevotellaceae > Xylanibacter > Xylanibacter sp. The sequence goes on from NZ_DBLZAX010000015.1 coordinate 26,300, forward strand.
TACGTATTGGAGCCTTGATAACAAAAAACTTGGATGTACGTCAAGCCGTGATGAAATTTTGTCAAGCCCGTTTGTCACCGCCATTAATCGGACAAATAGCAGCAGAAGCATCTCTTGATGTGCCAGAAGAATATTCACGTAGCGTATATGACGAATATGTGGAACGTCGTAAATGTCTTATTGATGGCCTTAATCGTATACCAGGTGTTTATTCACCTATACCTATGGGGGCTTTCTATACTGTTGCAAAACTACCTGTAGATGATAGTGAAAAGTTTTGCCGTTGGTGTTTGGAAACATTTAATTATGAAGGTGAAACTGTCATGATGGCTCCAGCGTCAGGATTTTATACAACACCTGGAGCCGGATATAATCAAGTACGTATAGCATATGTGTTAAAAAAAGAAGATTTAATACGTGCGCTTTTTATATTACGAAAAGCGCTTGAAACTTATCCGGGGAGGGTTGATGAAGAATGAATTTACCATTATATATAGCAAAGCGTATTTATTCAGACAATAACGCTCAGCAAAAAGTTAGTAAGCCGGCAATCCATATCGCAACAGCAGGTGTTGCCGTAGGGTTAGCCGTAATGATAATTTCTGTATGTATTGTTTTAGGTTTTAAGCATACTATACGTGATAAAGTTATAGGCTTTGGTTCCCATATTACTGTTGCGAACTTTATGACGCTACATGGCTATGAACAGAAGCCTATTGCTATGCCTGATAGTATGATGAATGTATTGAAATCCATTAATGGAGTTAAGCACGTACAACGTTATGCAATTAAACAAGGCATATTGAAGACAGACAGCGATTTTCTGGGAATAGCTTTTAAGGGCATTGCTTCAGAATACGATACTGCTTTTATCCACAATAATATGATAAGTGGTACTATTCCTGCATTTAGTGACAATAAAAGCCATAATAAGATTGTTATATCTAAGATTATGGCGGATATGCTCAAGATAAATACTGGTGATAAGGTGTTTGCATATTTTATTGATAATGATGATGTCAGAATGAGACGATTTACTGTATCAGGAGTTTATCAAACAAACCTTACACAATATGATAAAACAATCTGTTTTACCGATCTTTATACTGCATCCCGTCTTAATGGATGGGACACAGGACAAGTTACAGGTGCAGAACTTATTGTGAATGATTTCAATAAGATTAATAATGTCGAAAATATTCTTATTTCTAAAGTAAATAGAACTACTGATACTTATGGAGAAGCCTATTCTTCAGAAACAATTCAAGAGGCGAATCCACAAATTTTTTCATGGCTTGATCTTTTAGATTTAAATGTTTGGATAATACTGGCACTTATGCTATGTGTTGCTGGATTTACAATGATTTCAGGATTACTCATAATAATTCTTGAACGTACAAGTATGATAGGTATTTTAAAAGCTCTTGGTGCAAAGAATACGATAATCCGTAAAACTTTTTTATGGTTTGCTATTTTTATTATAGGGAAAGGTATGATTATTGGAAATATTATTGGTTTTGGACTAGTTTTATTACAAAAACTGACAGGTATTGTTTCTCTAGATCCTTCAACTTATTATGTTAAGACCGTACCAGTTGAAATTAATTTACCTTTAATTATATTACTTAATGTTGCCACTTTACTTATAAGTGTTTTTGTGCTTATAGCACCAAGCTTTCTTGTTTCACGTGTACATCCAGCAAAGTCAATGAGATATGAATAGAATCTAAATATAAATGATTAAGATAAGGCTTCATTATTATGTTTGTAAGTGATTTAATTAATAAAAGAAATTTCCCTAAATTCTAATTAGTCGCCCCTTAAAAAGGTTATTATCTACTGGTATTCAGTAATTTAATCAATAAAAGTCTTTGATGAATCTGCAAGTTTTCTTATCTTTAGGGTAATAAACTTGCAGATTTTATGATTAAAAAAAGTGTAGTGTTTCACTGAGTGTGTCTGAGGCAAGTTTGCCTTAGAAGTGATGATGCAAAGTTAATAGACAATTTTGTATTTCATATCAAAAAAGTGAATTTTATGTTGTATCTGGACGAGGAACGGGTTCTGCAGAGGAGCACCCCGTCAGCAACATGGCTACGCCTATACTGATAGCAAGAACTATCCTGGAGTCGTCATGGCGGCGACTCCTTTTTTTGCTTTCAGGCAGGCTTTTCTGCTAAAAAAACTATTCCATTAGTCCGGAAACAGAGTCTTGTCGCAGGTTATGTTGGGTAGCAGCCGGTCAAAAGCCTTGTGTTCCATGGCGACACTGCCCATGAGCGTCAGTACTGATTCTTCGCCAGGCATGGCTGTACGCATTCAGGTCACTCTCCTGAAGTCCCGGTTGAGGCGCTAGATCCAATTAGTGGTATATATCATGGACAGAATCTCCGGAGCATAGTTCAAGTAAGTCATGTATGCCTTGTAGTCGGCGTTGTTATGCATGAGTTTGAATGCCCGGTAGTCTTTACCCCACCTCTCACACATATCCTGCCATTTCTTCCATGCCATCTCAATGGTGTAATCGCGCTGTCCGGTACGGAATATATCACGCAGGTCAGAAGCCAAAGCACCCTTGTCTCCATGACTGACCTTGGCAAACATATTGCGTTTGAGATGGGTTACGCATCTCTGAAGCGGAGTACCGGGGAATTTCTCTCCCACAACGACATCAAGACCCTTAATACCGTCTGCTACCATGAGCCCAATCTTTTGGACGCCCCTTTCTTTTAAAGTGTCAAAGATATCACTCCATCCTGTTGCGCTCTCTGTAGGAATATTGAATATACCCAGCACATCACGGCGGCCTTCCTCTGTAACGGCCAATGCGACATAGAACGCTTCACTGGATACCGAACGTTTACGGTGAATCTTAATATGCACACAGTCTACGAACATGACCGGGTAGTAACTCTCAAGACTGCGCTCCAGCCAGGCGCTTACCTGGGTACGAACGCTGTCTACCATCCGGCTGATGCTGGACTTGGAATAGTGCTGGCCGTAAATCTGCTCAAAGACATCTCCGACCTATTCCTGCGTCAGCCCTTTGGTATATAAGACTCCAGCCAACCGGTCACATTCCTCTTCCTGATTGCGAAGAATGGCAAGTATCCGGGGATGAAAGTTGCCATAACGGTCGCGGGGAATACGGAATTCCAATTTTCTTCCTTGGCCATAGGCATGTCCAAAACGATAGCCATTGCCCTTATTTTGAGGATTTTCATGCAGAAACTCACTCCGTTCTGCTACCATCATGCTTTCAGGCATGATTTCCATCAGGTCGTGTAGACCATTTTCTTTCTCTGCATGCTTGCGCATGAGCTCAGAAATTTGTAGTTTCGTGAAGTGCATAGTTTGTATATTTAGTGGTTTGGTTACTCCTAAATTACAAACTTCAGGGCTGACACGCAAGGGGCGGCCCTTTTTTACTGACTATCAGACACACTTTTTGAGATGGTATCACGTTCTTCTGGTTGCAGCGGCTTATAACTTCAAAAGAACCATGAAAGCTCTTTGTTGCATGCATCAAAAAATATGCGAGATACTGTGTTTGAACAATATCTCGCAAAAAGGGCTTTTTTAGGGACGACAAGGGCATTTTCTAATAAATGGTTTTGTCATATACAACTTCAGGGTCTGGTGAACCTGATATCATATCTTGATATGCTTTTGATAAATCAGACTTTACAATATCAATGTCATTATTAACTGGTCGGCCATTATCTAAAATAGAATGTGAGAAGAGCCATTCATATGTTTTATTCATATATAATATTCGTGCTAATGCCCCGTGTGAAGCACCTTTTAGCCAGTCAAATTTAAGTCTTTTGTCATTATTTGTTTGTTTTAATTCGTCGACAACGACTTTTGATTCTTTTATTGATACTGCTCTGTCAGCAGTACCATGTATTATCCATAATGGTACCTTTCCTAAACCAGTTTTGTCTTTGAGCGTACATCCACCGCAAAGCGCCATAGCTGCAGCAACTTTATTTGGATAAGTTCCGGTAAAATCAAGCGTTCCGTATCCACCAAGACTCATTCCAATTACATATACGCGTGTAGAGTCCATTGAATAATTATTTTTTGTCCATTCTAAAACTTGATTTATTTTGTACGGATTCCATGAACCGCCAGGGTTTTGTGGAACAATAACTAATGCATCAATTTGTCTGCCTTTAACTATTGCATCTAATGGTCCATATCGCCTTACTTTATTAAGGTCATTTCCACATAAACTTTGGCCGTGTAAGAAAATTATTACTGGTGTATTCTCAAGCGTATAATAATAGTCGAGTGGGGTATATACCCAGAAATTATATCCTCCGGGTATTGAATCTTTTACAGGTCGAATAAAGTCGTATTGTGCTAATAAATATTGACTATAGCACAGCATCATACAGACTAATAATAATTGTTTCATTTTTGAATGTAATGCATATATCATATGCGATTAAGAACAATTTTTATTAAATCATCAATTTGATTTTTATAACCAGTATTTGCTTCTTTTGCAACACGATTAGCAATAACCATGCAGCATGTTGTTGCTTTATGTCCCATAAGGCGAGCGAGTCCTGCAAGAGCGGAACTTTCCATTTCAAAGTTTGTTATTTTTAAGCCATTATATTCAAACTTTTCTATCTTTTCATTTTGTTTTGGATCAGTCAATGGAATGCGTAATTGACGACCTTGTGGCCCAAAGAAACCACCGCAGGCAATAGTTACACCTCTAACCATATCCTTATCAGCTATGCGTTCAACAAGCTCAGAATCTGCATCTATTATATACGGAGCAGGTGCACACATATTTCCAGTCCAACCAAGATGATTTAAAAGTGCTCTTTCCATTGCAAGATCACACACGGCATTACGCCCTTCATAGAAGTTTAAGAGTCCATCAAATCCAATTGATTTTTCTGAACAAATAAAAGTTCCAACAGGCGTGTATGGTTGTAAACCTCCGCATGTACCTATTCTAACAATATCTAACTGTCGTATTTTTTCTTTTTCTGTACGTGTATTGAAATCAATATTTGCAAGTGCATCGATTTCGTTCATTACAATGTCAATGTTGTCACAGCCAATACCTGTTGATGTGACCATTATTCGTTTGCCATTATATGTTCCGGTTATTGTATGAAATTCCCTACTTTCAATATTACATTCTTTTGTGTCAAAATGTGAAGCTACTAATTCAACTCTTCCTGGATCTCCAACAAGAATAACCTTATCTGCAAGGTCCTCGGGTCTTACATGAAGATGAAATACACTACCATCTGGATTAATTATTAATTCAGACTCTTCAAAATATCGTTTTCCCATATATTTTTCCTCCTATATTTTATTGTTCATTAATTGCAATGTTTTCAGTATTTCTTATTTCTTTTTCTAATGTTTGGATATATTTGTGAAGTTTCTCAAGCTGGTATTCTATATCTCTAATTTCTTTACCTAATGCTTTATTCTTATTTGTCGTATATCTTTTTCTATATGTTTCAAGTTGTAATTCTGTATCTTTTATTTTTTGTTTCATTTCGCATAATTGCAAAAAACGTTTTTGATTTGCTACTGATTTAAAGTCTGTAGGACTAGTATATACTGTATTATCATTTACGATAAATGAGATATTCTTGTTTTCACTTTCCGTTTTCCGCTTAATAAGTTTGGACAGCCTATTTCTAGCATCTTTAAGTTTTTTTGCATCTGTCCATGTCGCTTGTATACTTTTGATATCTGCAAGATCTTTCAATTTGTTATCATCCATATTGACGTCATCGTATATAGTACGTGATGTTGACGGAACAAATGTATATATACAAACCTTACCTTCAGGTTGTCTTCTGTCTGTAACAAGCCATCCAATAGAATCAAATTCGTTTATTATGCAATAATAATCATTTCCTGTTGAGTTGTATGGAAGACCTATATTCTCTGGTTTGTAGAAACGGGCAGAATCTGCATCATACATAGTTACATATATGTCATAGCCACCTAAATTATCTTTGCTTTTACCTGCGAAATATAAAGTTATTCCGTCTGACATCATATATGGGTTATTTATATCAGTAAATTCATCATCAAAATCTGTTATACGTCTTATATCGTTCCACTTTCCGTTAAGTTTATCAGCTGTATAAAGTCGTAAATGGCCTGTTTCATCTTTTTTTGAGAAATATACTTTATTTCCAAATTCATTCATATATGTGTACGATTGCGCTTGGTCGGATACTTTCCAAAAGTTGTTATAAGAATTCACGCTCCCAGATTCTTTGGTCAATGGTATTTTGTTCAAAAAATTATTTTTATCAGCAATAATACTATCAATTATCATTATCTGTTCTGTTGAAGGTAGCATCGTTTCGTATAACATCTGTGCCTGATCTTCTGATGTTATTTTTGTTGTGGCTGCCTTTTTTGTGGTTCTTGATTTTTGCGCGAAGACATTAAATGATACATTTGTTGCCAAAATAATCAGTATAAAATATATGAAACGTTTATTTGACATTACTTTAACTAGTTTTTTAAGGTTATTATTTATTTTGATAAACATATTGTTTGGAATCCTTTTTGTATGAGTACAATGCTTTTACGAGATATATAGTACACCTCGATATGCAAAGATAGCGTAATTTGTTTGAAAGTGGAAAGGATAAATGTCTTTTTTGAATGGCGAAATTTTCGTTTAACTAAAATTAGGCTATTCTTCAATGAGTTTTCCATTCTTTTCTAATGCGTTCCAAATGGAATATCTTGCCTCATTATTCATTTTTTCAACTTCATTAAACAACAAACAGATATCATTTCTATGTGAATCAGTTTCATATGGACATAATTTAATCTGTTTTTTATAGTTGTTGTTTATTGCATATTGCTTGATGTCTTTTTCTTCTTCTAGACATAAAGGACGAATTATTGTGATTGGCATTTTTCTCATTTTTAGGCGTATTGGCATGGTTGAAAAACTGCCTTGAAAATATAAATTCATCATAGTTGTATGAATTATGTCATCCATGTGATGTCCTAAAGCTATTTTATTGCATCCAAGTTCTTGAGCTATTGTGAACAACTGCTTGCGGCGATTCCATGAACATAGAAAACATGGTGATTTCCTTTTATCTGTCATGGCATTAAATTCTGTAGTCACAACATTAAACTTTATACCTCTACTTTCCGTGAAGTTTTTAAGATAGGATATATCTGATTCGTATTTTATGTTTGACATTCTTATATGAAGTGCTTCGGCTGCAAATGAAGGCTTATTAATTCTTAGTCTTCTACTGATTAAGTCTACTAGGCAAAGGGAATCTTTACCACCAGATATTCCAATCAAAATCTTATCATTATCACAAATAAGTTTATAATCATAAATCGCTTTTTGAAAGCGACTTATGATTTTTCTTTCAAGTTTTTCGTTATCAGATAAAATAGGCATGATATATCGTTCTTATGATTCGAAATATTTGTTATTTCATAAAAACAAGATATACTGCACATATTATTAGTAAAAATGCAAGTACATGATTCCAATGCAGTGTTTGACCCTGAAACAGAATATTTGCTATTACGGCGAATACACCTAAACTTATACATTCTTGAATAACTTTAAGTTGTATAAGATTAAAGGGGCCTCCGTTGTCTTGGAATCCGATGCGATTTGCAGGAACTTGACAGCAATATTCAAAGAATGCAATACCCCATGAAAAAAGAATAACTCCTATCATGGGCCATTTTGCTGATATTCCTGATGCTTGAAGTTTTAAATGCCCATACCAAGCAAGTGTCATAAACACATTGCTTAGTATGAGTAATATGATTGTATATAATCCATTCATTATTTATTTTCTTTCATGAGTTGTTTGTCCATGTTGTGAGCTGCGCGTCGTCCGTCACCCATTGCCAATATTACAGTAGCTCCACCTCTGACAATATCACCTCCTGCATAAATCTCTGGGCGCGAGCTTTGCATCTCATCATTTACAACTATGGTATTTTTACGTCCGAGAGTTAAATCTTTAATAGATTTCGGTACTAACGGGTTTGGTGATACACCTATGGCTACTATGACTTGGTCAACGTCTATTGTGATTGTTTTACCTTCAACAGGTACAGGACTTCTTCTTCCTGACGCATCAGGCTCTCCTAAAGTCATAACTTGTAACACAGCCTGCTTTACAGCACCATTTTCATCCGATATATATTCTATCGGATTGTGTAGGCACATAAAATTAATTCCCTCTTCTTTTGCATGTTTGACTTCCTCTAATCTTGCTGGCATTTCTGTTTCAGAACGTCTGTATACTAATGTAACGTCTGCTCCTAAACGTTTAGCTGTTCTACATGAATCCATCGCAGTATTTCCACCACCTACAACTAGTACATGTTTGCCAATATTTAGAGGTGTGTCGGTTGTTGGGTTGGCTGCATCCATTAGGTTTACACGTGTCAGGTATTCATTAGATGACATAATATTTATCAGATTTTCACCAGGTATGTTCATAAAATTAGGCAAACCGGCTCCAGAGCAGACGAAGATGCCTTTAAAACCATTACTCTCAAGCTGTTCTATACTGATAGTTTTTCCTATAATGCAGTCTGTTTGGAAATGAACTCCCATTTTTCGTAGGTTGTCAATTTCTACATCTACGATCTTGTTTGGAAGACGGAATTCAGGTATACCATATTTAAGCACTCCACCTATTTCATGTAAAGCTTCAAATACATATACGTCATATCCCTTTTTTATCATGTCCCCTGCAAAGCTTAGTCCTGCAGGACCAGAGCCGACAACAGCAATCTTAATACCGTTGGAAGAACTTATTTCTGGTAATGAGATCTGTCCACTTTCACGTTCATAATCTGCAGCAAAACGTTCAAGGTATCCAATTGCAACAGCAGGTTCATTCATCTTAAGATGTATACATTGGCTTTCACACTGCTTTTCCTGTGGACAAACACGTCCACATACAGCGGGTAGGGCAGAGGTGTTTTTAAGTACTTTAGCTGCAGCTAAGAACTGGCCTCGTTCAATATTCTTGATGAATGACGGAATATTGATATTAACCGGACAGCCTTCTATGCATGTAGGTTTGGCACAGTCAAGGCATCTTTTAGCCTCTGTCATAGCCATCTCCTTTGTCAAACCCTTATTTACTTCTTCATATCTTGTGGTAGAGCGATAAGAAGGATCTAATTCTGGCATTATTACTCGTTTAATGGCAGTCCGCTCTTTAGGTTTCATCGTTGCACGCAGAGCTTTACGCCATTCTGAGTTTCTGTCTGTCAAAACGTCTATAGGTTCGTCTGTAATTTGGTCGTTTGCGCTAATTAGGTGCTCTTTTTTATCCCCATTGCTTTGTTTTGTCGCATTTAGGTGCTCTTCAAAATGTTCTAGTTCTTCTTGTTCTGCACGTTTGAATGTCCCCATGCGTTTAAACATTTCATCCCAGTCAACTAATGCTCCGTCAAATTCAGGACCGTCAATGCAAACAAACTTTGTCTTTCCACCAATAGTAAGTCGACATGCACCGCACATTCCAGTACCATCGACCATGATTGTATTTAGAGATACATCTGTTGGGATATTATATTTCTGTGTGAGCATGCAACTAAACTTCATCATAATAGGAGGTCCGATAGCAAAAACTTTATCAATATGTTCTTGATTTATAAGTTTTTCAATACCGACTGTTACGACTCCTTTTTCCCCATAAGACCCGTCATCTGTCATTATTATAGTTTCATCACTATTCTCTCGGACTTCATTTTCAAGTATAATTAAATCTTTGTTTCGTCCTGCAATTACAGATAAAACTCTATTGCCTGCTGCTTTTAATGCTTTTATAATAGGAAGCATTGGAGCAACTCCAACTCCGCCTCCTGCACATATTACGGTTCCAAATTTTTTAATGTCTGTAGGATTTCCAAGTGGTCCAACAACGTCTGTGATATAATCTCCGACGTTCAGATTACACATCTTAATTGATGACAGACCTACTTTTTGCACAACCATTGTAATGGTTCCTTTTTCTATGTCTGCATCTGCAATTGTGAGCGGCATACGTTCGCCATTTTCGCCAATTCTTACAATCACAAAATTACCGGCTTTCCGGCTTTTTGCAATCAGTGGCGCTTCTACTTCAAAGAGAAATACTTTCTCTGAGAATTGTTCCTTACGGATAATCTTGTTCATTGTTGTTTTATGGTGTAGTATTTAATAATTAAGGTGTTATATAATTTATGGTTTATGGTAGCAAACCATAAACCATAAATTTAGGTTTTGCAATAGACTTGTATTTAAAAGTTATTATTGTCAAGCATATCGAATCCGCAGTATGGTATAAGCGCTTTGGGAACTTTAATACCTTCTGGTGTTTGATTGTTTTCAATTATTGTAGCTACAATGCGAGGTAAAGCTAATGCAGAGCCATTTAATGTGTGGCACAGTTCTGTTTTTTTTGTTTCAGAATTGCGATAGCGGCATTTTAGACGATTAGCCTGATAACTTTCGAAGTTGCTGACAGATGAAACTTCGAGCCATTTCTTTTGTGCAGCGCTATAGACTTCAAAGTCATAGCAAATAGCTGATGTAAAACTCATGTCGCCTCCACAAAGACGTAAAATGTGATATGGCAATTCTAGTTTCTGACACAATCCTTCAACATGTGCAAGCATTTCATTAAGTGATTCATAAGAATGTTCTGGCTTATCTATGCGGACAATTTCAACCTTATCAAATTGATGTAATCTGTTAAGTCCTCTCACGTCTTTACCATATGAACCAGCCTCACGTCTGAAACATGCAGAATATGCACATCTTTTGATTGGAAGATCTTTCTCGTCCAATATGACGTCTCTGAATATATTGGTTACAGGAACTTCTGCTGTAGGAATAAGATAAAGATTGTCCATATTGCAATGATACATTTGACCTTCCTTGTCTGGTAACTGGCCTGTTCCGTATCCAGATGCTTCATTTACTACATATGGAGGTTGTATTTCCAAGTATCCGCTTTTACGTGCTTCTTCAAGAAAAAATGCTTCGAGCGCTCTTTGAAAACGTGCCATCTTTCCTATATATATAGGGAATCCGGCTCCTGTAATTTTTACACCTAAATCGAAGTTTATTAAATTGAATTTTTTGCATAGATCCCAATGGCATAAAGCATCTACTGGAAGGTCGGGTATTTGTCCGCCTTCTTTTACGATAACATTATCTGATGCATCTTTACCTTCCGGAACATCGTCGTTTGGAATGTTGGGGATTGTACAGAGTAGTTCTGTCAGTTTTTCTTGGGTTTTATCTAATTGATGCTCAAGATTTTTGGCACTTTCTTTTAGCTTGGATACATTTTCTTTAATCGCATTGGCTTCGTCTGTTTTCTTTTCTTTCATTAGAGAGCCAATTTGTGCTGACAACAATTTGCATTCCTGCAGATTCTTGTCAAGCTTTTGCTGGGTTTCACGTCTGGTCTTATCCAATGCTAAGACATTGTCAATAGCCTCTTTGGCACCATTAAAGTGTTTTTTCTCAAGCCCTTTAATTACACGTTCAGTTTCTTCACTGATGAGTTTTAGTGTAAGCATACAAATTTATATTTTATAATAACAGATGCAAATTTACAAAAAATATTTTTTGTAGCGACTAAAAAAAGCAAAAATCCCGATTCTCGTGTGAGAAAAGGGATTCTTGTGTTTGTTTGGAATAAATAATTAAAAATTCTTTTGTTTAAGCTTCTGCTTCAGGTATTACAGATACAACACTCTTGTCTCTGCGGCCCTTGTGGAAATTAACCACGCCGTCAACCAAAGCATAAAGAGTATCATCTTTACCAATACCTACGTTCTTGCCAGGGTTGTGCTTAGTACCACGCTGACGAACAATAATGTTACCAGCAATTACTTTCTGACCACCCCAAATCTTAACGCCTAATCTTTGAGAAGCTGACTCACGTCCGTTCTTAGAACTACCTACACCTTTTTTATGTGCCATTTCTTGTTCCTCCTAAAATTTAAGCGATTACTTCTTTGATTTGTACTTCAGTGAATTGAGCACGATGTCCGTTCTTCTTACGGTAATCTTTTCTGCGCTTCATCTTGAAAACGATGACTTTGTCACCTTTTACAAGAGGATTTACAACTTCACATACTACCTTTGCACCGTCTACGGTTGGTGCACCTACCTGTACTGAACCTTCTTTGTCGACAAGCAGTACCTTGTCGAATTCAACAGCCTGGCCTTCTTTCACATCTTTCATGTGGTGAACGAACAGTTTTTTGCCCTGTTCTGCCTTAAACTGCTGACCGTTAATTTCTACAATTGCGTACATTTTATTATGTTAAACGGTTTTTTCCGTAAGGCGTATGACATCGTGTCATAGCTTGTTTGAGCCTATACGGACTAAATCGGCTGCAAAATTATAACAAATAATTTAAACTTCCAAATTTTTTGTGTTTGTTGGTTTGGTTGTTGTAATAAAAATATTTAAAAATCCTTTCTTGGTCTATCATTGTGCGATTTTACATCTTGCTTTGTTCTGTATTTGGGTAGTCTTATCGTTTTAGTGTTATATATGGATATTATTTATCTATTTGTCGTCAATGTAAATATAAATAATATGGCATGCCTCAAGTAATGTAGGCATGCCATATTAATATATTACTTTCTGTTTATTAATATGCAAAAAGTGGATATTTTGACATTGTTTCATTCACTCTTTGACGCACTGAAGAAATTACGTTTTCATCTTCAGGACTGTTCAGAACTTCTTCAATAAGGTCTGCGATAAGAACCATGAGGTCTTCTTTTGCTCCTCTTGTTGTTATAGCAGGAGTGCCAAGACGTATTCCTGATGTTTGGAATGCACTGCGTGTATCATACGGAACCATATTCTTATTTACGGTTATATCAGCAGCAACTAATGCACTTTCTGCAACTTTTCCTGTAAGATCAGGATATTTAGAACGCAGGTCAACGAGCATAGAGTGGTTGTCTGTTCCTCCACTTACGATAGTAAAGCCGCGTTTAATGAGTTCGTCAGCAAGTACAGTCGCATTTTTCTTAACTTGCATAGCCCATTCTTTAAATTCTGGTTGTAGTGCTTCATTAAATGCTACTGCTTTTGCTGCTATTACATGCTCCAGCGGTCCGCCCTGTGTACCAGGGAATACAGCACTGTTAAGAAGCTGACTCATCATCTTGATTTGACCTTTAGGTGTCTTCTTACCCCATGGATTCTCAAAGTCTTTACCCATAAGTATAATACCGCCTCTTGGGCCACGTAGTGTTTTGTGAGTTGTAGATGTTACAATATGTGCATATTTAACAGGATTATCCAAAAGACCAGCGGCAATAAGACCTGCAGGATGAGCCATGTCAACCATTAAAATTGCTCCTACTTTGTCTGCAATTTCACGCATGCGTTTGTAATCCCATTCGCGGCTATATGCTGAACCACCGCCAATGATTAATTTTGGCTTATGCTCGATTGCCAGTTTTTCCATCTCGTCATAGTCAACGCGACCAGTTTCTTTGTCGAGATTGTATCCTACAGCATTATATAATATACCTGATGTGTTTACACTTGAGCCATGAGACAAGTGACCTCCATGGGCAAGGTTAAGCCCAAGGAACGTATCTCCTGGATTTAATACAGTTAAAAGAACAGCAGCATTTGCCTGTGCTCCAGAGTGAGGCTGAACATTTGCGAATTCTGCACCAAAAAGTTTTTTTACGCGTTCGATAGCCAGTGTTTCAACTTCGTCTACCACACCGCAACCGCCATAATAGCGTTTTCCTGGAAGGCCTTCTGCATACTTGTTTGTCAAGTATGAGCCCATAGCCTGCATAACTTCATCACTTACAAAGTTCTCTGAGGCAATGAGTTCCATTCCCTTTAACTGTCTTTGATGTTCTCTTTCGATGAGGTCGAAAATTACTTGATCTCTTTCCATACGATAGATTTTAATATGAATGTTGTGTTTAGGTTATTAATAGTTATGCAAAAATATAAAAAAATATCGATGCATGCAAGATAATTATTCTATAACTTATACGAGTTTAACCTTATTAATATCTTGTTCCTTGTCGCAATAATGACATTTAATAATGCCATTTTCTTTATCTATTACATGGAACACGGTTTTCATCGGTTCATTATTTGTAATACACTTAGGATTATTGCATTTGATGATTCCTTGAAGTTCGTTGGGTGTAACGACTTTTTTCTTCTCAACAACCTCATAGTTGCGTATGATGTTGAGAACGACATTTGGAGCAACAACAGAAAGTCTTGAGATTTCTTCATCTGTGAAGAATTTGTCCTCGACTTTGATAATTCCTTTATGTCCGATTTTCTTTGACAGATAATTATAGCCTATAGTAACTACAGTTTTCAAATTCTGAAGTCCTAAAATATTGGCCACTTCGTATGTCTTTTCTGAAGGTATATGGTCAATGACGGTACCATTTTCTATTGCTGCTACCAATCTTTCTTTCTTGCTCATTGTTTACTGGCTTAATAAAGTTCTGCTTATTTAATAATAGTAGGGTCGTTAATGATTTCATCCATAGACAAGCCTAGTACGTCGCATATGATAGCCTCACGTGCATAAAGGCCGTTTTGTGCCTGCTGGATATAATATGCATGCGGATTTGTGTCAACCTCATATTCTATTTCGTTAACACGTGGAAGCGGATGCAATATTTTCATGTTATCCCTTGCGTTATTGAGCATGTCGTTTTTTAGAATATAAACATTTTTTACTTTCTCATATTCCATTAAGTCAGAGAATCTTTCTTTCTGTACTCGTGTCATATATAGAATATCGGCCTCGTTTATTATTTTTTCGTTGAATGCCGTATGTTCCACATATTTTATATTATGTTCTTTACAATAAATTTTATATTCATTAGGCATTGCAAGTTCCTTAGGTGCAATGAAATGGAACGTTGGATTGAAGTGTCTCATTGCCATGATAAGAGAGTGAACAGTTCTTCCGTATTTCAAATCACCAACGAGACATATATTCAGATTTTCAAGTGTGCCTTGCGTCTTGTATATTGAGTATAAATCAAGCATACATTGTGAGGGGTGTTGGTGTGCACCGTCTCCAGCATTAATAATTGGTATTGGGGCAACTTCACTTGCATACTGTGCAGCACCTTCAATATAGTGGCGCATTACAATCGCATCGGCGTAGTTGGATACCATTAATATCGTATCCTTTAATGTTTCTCCTTTAGTCGCGCTTGTTACTTTCGCGTCACTAAATCCTATAACACGTGCTCCAAGTCTATTTGCTGCAGTTTCAAAACTTAGGCGAGTACGTGTAGAAGGTTCAAAGAAAAGCGTAGCTACAACCTTGCCTTTTAGAATTTCTCTGTTAGGATGTTTTTCAAACTCTTGTGCCAACTTTATCATGTAAAGAATTTTCTCCTTTGATAAATCAGCAATAGTTACAAAATTATGTTTTCCCATTAATGTAGTGTTTCTAATTCGACCGCTAAGTTAAGCATTATTTTTAATTTATGATTGATATTTCAAAAGAAAAATAGTATTTTTGCAGCTAATTAGTTTTTTATTATAAATAATGAGAAAAACATTTGTGCGTATCCTTTGGGGAACGCTTTGTGCGGTTATAGTATTTTTGGCTGTTAGTTTTACTTCCATATGGTTTGGATGGATTGGTTATATGCCAGATTTGGAAGATTTGCAAAACCCTATTAGCCGATATGCCTCTCAGGTTTATTCTGTAGACGGCAAGATTCTTGGTACATATAATATGAATCGTGAAAATAGGGTACATGTTGATTATGATGGTATTTCGCCTTATCTGGTTCAGGCTTTGGTCGCTACAGAAGACGAACGATTTTACGATCATTCCGGCATAGATTTTATCGCATTAACTCGTGCTGTTGTAAAACGTGGAATTTTAGGACAGAAAAGCGCAGGTGGCGGTTCAACAATAACCCAGCAACTTGCAAAGCAACTCTATTCAGCTACAGCTAAAAGCACACTTGAACGTTTGTTGCAGAAGCCAATAGAATGGGTTATTGCTGTGAAACTTGAGCGTTTTTATACAAAAGAAGAAATAATAACAATGTACCTTAATTATTTCGACTTTCTTCATAATGCCGTAGGCATCAAGACCGCTGCTGATGTTTATTTTGACAAGGATCCTAAAAATCTTACATTGACAGAGTCTGCCACACTTATTGGCTTGTGTAAGAATCCTTCTTATTTTAATCCTGTAAGATATCCTGAAAGATGTACAGATCGCCGTAATGTTGTTCTGGGGCAAATGTTGAAAGCTGGATATCTTACAAATGAAGAATATCAAAAAGCTCATGATGAGCCTTTGGCTCTTAATTTTCATCGTGTTGACCATAAGGATGGTATTGCAACTTATTTTAGGGAGTTTTTAAGACAATACATTATGGCTCAAAAACCAACGTTGGAAGATTATCCATCTTGGAATAGGGTTCAGTTTACAATTGATTCTTTGGCATGGGAGACTGATCCTTTGTATGGCTGGTGTAATAAGAATCATAAGAAGAATGGTGAACCTTATAATGTGTATACAGATGGTTTGAAGATTTTTACAACAATAGATTCCAGAATGCAGAAGTATGCTGAGGAGGCCGTATTGAAGCATGTGGGGAATTATCTTCAGCCGGCTTTTACGAAAGAGAACAGAACAAAGCCAAACGCTCCGTTTACTAATGCTCTTACTGCTGCTGAGGTAAAAGGAATTCTGAACAGGTCAATAAGACAGAGCGAGAGATATAGGGCTATGAAAGAGCAAGGTGCTACGGAAAGTGAAATACAAAAAGCATTTAGAACACCTGTTGAGATGTCCGTATTCACGTATCATGGTGATGTAGATACAGTGATGACACCGCTCGATTCAATTCGTTATATAAAATCATTCTTGCGTTCTGGTTTTGTCAGTATGGATCCGCATAATGGTGCTGTCAAGGCTTATGTGGGAGGCGTAGATTTTACTCATTTTACTTATGATATGGCTACACAGGGACGCAGGCAGGTGGGATCAACGATAAAGCCGTTCCTTTATGCTTTAAGTATGTCTAACGGTATGTCGCCTTGTGATGTTGCACCCAATGTTCAGAGATCTTATGGCAACTGGACACCAAGAAATGGCAGTCGGTCAAGATATGGACAAATGGTAACCCTGAAATGGGGACTTGCACAGTCGAACAACTGGATATCTGCGTATTTGATGAGTCGTATTAATCCTCAGGATTTTTTGCGTATATTGCGTGATTTCGGTATAAACACTTATGGCGTATATCCGTCTATTGTACTTTGTCTTGGCCCTAATGAAGCCTCTGTATGTGAGATGGTAAGTGCTTACACTACGTTTGCAAATCATGGAATACATTGTTCGCCTATGTTTGTTTCAAAGATAGAGGACAACGAAGGCAACGTAATAGCTACGTTCCAGCCACGTATGAATGAGGTGATAAGCGAAGAGAGTGCTTATAAAATGCTCGAGATGCTTAAGGCTGTGATGGATGGTGGTACAGGTAGCCGAATGAGATATAAGTATAAGGTTGAGTGTGATATGGGAGGCAAGACTGGTACCACCAACCGTAATGCCGATGCTTGGTTTATGGGTTTCACGCCATCTTTGGTAAGCGGCTGTTGGGTTGGCGGTGAAGATCGTGACATTCATTTCGACTCTACCAGAATGGGACAGGGCGCTAATATGGCTTTGCCTATCTGGGCGTATTACATGAAGAAGGTGTTTGCCGACCGTTCTCTGGGATACGATCCTAACGAGAAGTTTGATATACCTGAAGATTTCAACCCCTGTGTTTCAGAGTTTGATGACTATAGCGCAGGAGGTATTGAAGAGGTGTTCGAATAGCAATTAATTATTATCCGATAGTTCGTTATTATTGAGCAATACAAAAATAAGAGGGTGGGGCTGATTGTTTAGCCTCACCCTCTTATCTTTTCAGATACCATCACATTTACTTCAAATCAGTCATTAGTTCATATACATTTTTACCTTTTTGCGCATCCATATTTTCAGCCGCATTTCTATTTTCTATTAGCGAAAAATAGTACTAAAATCCGTTTTATATAAAGCAAAAATACAGTTTCAATTCTGATGACGATTCTGTTCTTTTAGCCAGCAAGGCTATGAATTTTTACGGTCATTCTGTCACTACAAACTGAAACGTACCTTGAACAATATTTCTCGTGGACGTAGACGGGTGGATGTATATATGCGTTGTGTGTCTGTGAAATATCGGCGCTCAAACAGATCTTTACCAAACAGGTTATGACAAGCTGCGCCTATCTCAATGTGTCGTGTCTTGTATGTTATCGAAAGGTCGGAATACAATGTTGTCGACACCGATTCGTCGTTGCTGTGATACATCTCGTTGTCAAACTCAATAATCCAGTTGCCAGGCATGATATATGTGCGCAGTTTATGGGTAAAATAACATAATGTTTCGTCATAACCGTCTGTACTCTCCTGATTGGTCTGATGGTTACGGTTTAGTGAAGACGTCAAGTCAGCAGAGAGCCAATATAGAGGCTTTATAGAGATGTTGAGCTTTATCTCGCTGCTTTCCATCCTGAATGGCTGCACATTGTCATTTATGAGCATGCTGTAGTTGTTCCATGTCTGCCGTGCAGATAATTTAAGCAACAGACCGGCCCAGTCGAAGCTCTTACTTGCCGAGCCGTTAAGCGTAATCATGCTTACGGACGAGCGTTGGTCTGACGGAGTGCTGCAATAAACATTATCTACAAGTTCACCCTTATACATCAGCATGTTGCCCATACGGCTGTAGACGATTCCGCCATTGGCAAAAAATCCGCTTATCACGTTTTTGTATCTTGCAGCGGCATTCAATACGAAAGCGTCAATATAGTCAAGCTGTCCGTTGCCGCGACGTGCTGTTATATAGTCGGTGAACACCAGAGTCGGCATGGATGTCAGCGCGTCCTGCGGCATCAATGAATATGAGCCGCCAGCCGTAAGTTGCCATCGAGCCGTTGGCTCATAGCTGAAATAGAGTGAAGGGTCTGCCGTAAACTTATGTGCCGACAGCGAATTCAGACTGCGGTATCGCCAGTTTATTGGCACATTAAGACTGATACTTACGTCGTGTGTCTTGATGCTTATGTCAGGAGATACGTAAACCCTATATTCATCATATTTATCGGTGGCTGTGTTCACTGCGTTTTCTACATCAATGTTCTGCCGTTTCAGGTCAAATCCTACGGTATATGTAATATTCAGCAACCACAATCTGTGTCTGAAGTTTGTATAAGTTTTCCAGTCTAACTGACCTATGTTGAGTGTCTCTGCCGATCCGTCTGATATGAGCAGCGTTCCGGGCTTATAATGATAAGCGGCAGCTGAACTTAACGAGAAACTGTTTCCGCCTGAAAAATTCTTAATGAAACGCAGATTGTCTGCCACATATCTTTCACGCGGTCTTACGCTCTGCAGCGTTGTCTGTCCGTTAAGTACAGATGTACCGAGGCTGCGGTTAAAGTCAGCATATCCTTTAAGGGTGTTTACAAGATATAGCCTGTCTTTATTCACTTTATACATCAGCTCGCCTTCATATTCGTTACGGTATGCCTGTGCGTCGTTGTCCTGTGTTATCACGGCTCCGCTGCCTAAGTCGGTATAAACAGTCTGCGACTGCTGCCGCTTCAGACTCTTGTCGAACAGCCCCGTAAGTTGAAGTCGCAGGTCGTTGTCTGCCGCCGTCTTAAACAGCCAGTTGGTGGCAAGTATATGTGTGTTGTTAAACATGGTTCGGCTTTCGTCAAGTCCTGTTCTGCCCAGACCAATGCCTGAAAGCAGTCCGCCTGCAGCCGGTACGCTCTCTTCGAGCGATGCCAATGAGCCAACTTCGCTGCTTATGTCCTTGCCTGTGTTGTTGCACTTATACATTGATATGCTCTGCATCTTCCGCGAAAACAGCATTGCCAATGCCCGACTGTCATACAATGCGTCTGTCTTTCCCTGCAGAGTGGCGCCTCCGCCAAGCGACAATTCTCCCTGCCACATATCCTTCACCTTCTCGTCGAGCACGATGTTAAGCGCAGCCTGGTCACTGAACACTACATCCTTAAGTGTCTTCACTGGCTGATGATTCTCCATCACCTGCACCTTCTTCACCTTGCCGGCATCTATGTTGTTGCTCGCTACGCCATATTTGCTGCCCATGAGGTCCATGCCTTCAATATAAAACTTGTTGATGTTTTTGCCCTGATATGTTATGCTGCCGTCTTTTCCAACCTCCATTCCGGGCATACGTGATATGACGTCGGCTATCGAGCGGTCGTTTTTCTGCCGGAAACTGCTAACCAAATAGTCTATCGTGTCGCCGCGCTGTGTTATCTTGTCTGGTTTCACCTTCACTTCTTTCAGCGCGAAAGCTTCTTCCCTCATGGTTATTGTCCGTCCGTCTTTATATGTCTTTGCAGCCAGCGTCACTGTGGCATAGCCCATACTTCTGAATACGAGCGAGTCGGTTTGTCCGTCTTCTCCTTCATACTTCAGAGTAAAGGCTCCCGTCTTAGCCGTTATGGCGTATGCCCTTATGCGTCCTGCTGTGCCTTTGAGCATAACCGAAACTCCTGGAAGCGGCTTGCCGCCCTCATCCTTAACAAGGCCCTTAAATGTCCGGGCATTGAGCAGTAGGGGAATCATAAGTAAAATCAGGACAAATATCTTTTTCATAATTGGGCATAATTTATTTTTCATATAATCATAAGCAGTTTCATTACTGAGGATGAAAGGTTAAGGCCTGTATGTCTCCATCAGATTCACCGGCTTTTTCCTCAATGCTTCAGTGTTTCCTGTTTCCATATAATGTTTGGTGAACGGAACGCCGTTTACCTTTTCCATATAAAGTTTTATGTTGGCAAAATATTCCTTGTAGATATCTTGCAGTTCCAGAGGAGTACAGTCTACATACTTTTGCTTGTCGACCGCCAACTGCCGTCCGTCGCCTTTTTCTATGGCTGTGCATACAAATGAGAATGTTCCTGTTTCGTCAGCAGCCTTGAGTATCAGCCCAGGCAGACCGCATAATTTCCATGGGCCGTCAGCTATGGGTATGTCGGCGGTAAACCATACGTGCCATCTGCGTCCGCGCAATTCGCCCACAGCGCTTTGGCATCTATAGCCAGCCACGGTACTGTCGCTCTCTGTCAGAGTCCATTCTATATGTGGCATGTCTTCTTCATATTTAAAGAAATCTATCAGCACTCTGTCGACATACACCAGTCTTCCCTGTGACGGAATGTTCTTATAAATGTGATACGCTTGCCCGCTCTGATATGGCTTAACCTGCTTGCGTATCTTCTCTAAGTTTATCTGTCTTGTAGCATTCATGCTGTCAATCAAGGCTTCTTTCATTCTGTTCATCCAACTGTAAAAGTGTGACGCACTGTTGCCAATGTCAAGCTTCATCACGTCCTGTTTAGCTTCGTTTTCACCTTCTGTATTAGCATATCGCACCTGATATGTTACGCTAAGTCGAACACTGTCAGCTGTGGATGCAGACAGCGTCATAAACGACAACAACAAGAATATCATCATGTATTTTCTCATATCTCAGCTTATTATTTTTATGCAATGCATCAACATATTATCAGCCTCTCTTCATTAAGTTGCAATCCAATTTGTCATGGCATTGTTTCCTTACATGCTTAAAACTTTAAATTTTGTAGCGCGACAAGTATATGTCATAACGTAAAAGGCGCAGATAGAGGGACGTAATCAGTGCGTAAACGGTTTTTCGTCTATTGATATTATCGCGCTCTTCCGTTTACTGCCGGGAATGGGCAGCGAGTTGCCGGTACGGGTGACAAGAAACTGTATTGGGTCGTCGTTATATTTATAATAAAGCGTTTTGTATTCATCGTAAGTACAATCTGTATAATTTCCCGAAGGCATTTCCACCAACATTCCGTTTCCGCTTGTTATAGATGTGCAGCAGAATGAATATATTCCGTCGGATTCAACAGCTTTGAGTATGAGTCCCGGCAGTCCGCGCAGTTTCCATGGACCGTCGCTTACCGGAATGTCTGCTGTGAACCATACAGTCCATCGTCTTCCACCTATATTCGTCCATGCCTTGCCACAGCTGTATCCGCATATCGTGGTGTCGCCATCTTCGATATTCCACTGCAGCCGTTTGTCAGCTTCAGTGTATTTCACTCCGTCTAACCCAAACGTATCATAAAACGTTATACTGTCACCACCTGAAGGGCGCTTGCATACATGCCATTGCAAACCTCCTCCGCCAACGTTCTTTGCGTTGTTTATGGCTATGTCGAGTGGCAGATTGCTTTCATTGATCTTTTTCATCTGTTCGTCACGCAGCCTTTGTGCCTCGCTGTAAAAATGAGACATGGTACGCCCCACATCCAATGCCATAACGTCATGGGGCTTATGTCCGTTGCCGTATGTGGCATAAGTTGTATTATATACGATGTGCAGCATAACGCTGTCGGCTGTCTCGGCCGACAGCGCAGCAAAATTCAATAGCAAAAGTAATAAGATGTATTTTCTCATAAAATTAATTATTTAAAGGATATTACGAAATATCTGTCATATAAGTATGTTTTTACGGCTGATAAAAATTCATGTAGACAACAGCTAATCACTGGCATATTTACAATGACCTCATACTTCTGTTGACTGTTAAGAACATATATATTGTTTATTTATGTCATAGTATTCTAGAAAATGCAACTTCGCCTTAGCATTAGCTTTGGGAACAAACCGGTTTATAACTTCTTGCAGAATTGTCTGTCCGTACGTGTCAGGCATATAAGTTAAAGGATCCGAAAGAAATTTTGTGCTAATTGTATTTACGCTTATGCTTCCACTCATATTCATGCTGTCCATCTTTGCCAGTTTCTGCTCAAAATAGTCGCTGAAAAAGTGTGATGAACGCTTTCCTATATCAAGACGCATCATATCACAACGGTCAGACTTTCTATATTTTGAATAGTTGTATTCAGATGTATAAACAATGCTCATTATCACGCTGTCAGTTGTCTGAGCTGAAAGTGTAAAGCAGCTGATAAAGAAATACAACAAAATAACCAATTTATATGCCATATTTAAATTCTTATATTCATTCAGTATGTACATAACTTTATTGAAGAAATACATTAAGATTTCTTCAATAATAAAATCAGCAACTTACAATTATCTTTTATACTTGTTTTTTATTTTTCTCACAATAAGCAATATCCCCGCGAATATCAGCAGGCAAGTTGCTATTACGGCCAGCTCATGCCAGTTGGTCAAATCCTCAAATACGTTGGCAAACATTGTGAGAAAAGAAACGTAAAAGAACAAACATGCGAGAGCATTTCTTCTCTTACGTATATCAAGATATATACCCGCCGCAAGCAGCGCAACTGTTATTAAAAGCTTAAATATAATCATATTTTGTCCACCAAAAATTTAAATAAGTCTATTACTAATTATAATGCCTTATCCGGAATCTCCGGCCAAACCATCAGGCATTATTGCTACGAAAACAAAAATTGCACATATCGCAAAAAATACGGATACGGCTTTTTCATAGTTTCATATTCAACTTTTACAAAATTACAAAAAATAGCGAAATATACGATAATATTTCACTTCACAAAACTTCACAAAAATACAATCTGTTGATTTCCAGTTATTTACAATAGCGTTAAAGTTCTTTGATAAAATGGTCAAGATCTTTTGCTCCTCCCTTTTTTTGAAACATTTTAAAGTATAAACGTGACTTTGCCATGCCGAGAGAGCTATATGAATAAGGTGAGATATTGCATATTTCTTTAGATGAAAGACCTGCTTTCACCATACAGCAAATCCATACTTCATTATCATTTATGTCTGGATAAAACTCTTTAAGGCGTTTTGTAAAATTGTTGTATGCCTTATTCAAGGCTTCAACAAGTCTGTGATAATCAGCAGAAGACGGTACGACATTTGGAGTGTGATACAATTTATATACATCCGTATCAGCCAAGTCAGCTATCAGCAGCTCACGATGTTTTTCTTTAAAGAGCATATGTTCATTCTGCTTAGCCAGCATCTCAGCCTCGTTACGCATTAAAGACTTGCGTATTTCAGTAAGTTTTTCGTTCGAGACAGATAATTCTGTTTCCAATTGTGCTATACGCTCTTCATTACGCTTCATTTTTTGCATTCCAGTTTCTTGGAGCTGGCTTAAATAATTATTTGCACGTTCCTGCTGTTCCCGTATGCGTTTTCTCACATTAGAATAATGTTTTATCAAAATCAAAGACACAACTATCACCGTAAAGATAATTACCGAAAGCAATATGGTAAGATTTGTCTTTGTCTCTGCCAATATAGTATTTTTACGCTCTATATCAATATTCTTCTCCACCTGTGACAACATATCTGATGTTTCATTTAGCTCGCTTGCCGTCACAGAGTCAGAATACACAGAATATTGCTCATAATACTTTATTGCCTCGTTATGCTTGCCCTGTTTCATTAATAATCGAGCTAAATCCAAAGACACATCCCTCTTTATAGAGACATCGCTGTAATTCATCCCACGCTTATTATATGCAACGGCAGAATCGAGCTGCCCTCTTTTCTCAAAGTACATAGCCCAAATGTAATAATGAGACGATATGTCTTTGTCTGTCGTTGCAAGGAATTGCGTATTCAATGCCGCATAAGCTTCATCAAGCCTACCTTCTTCAATATATATACCGGCCAATTCCTCCATAACCATATTATAAAGGTTCGCGTCATCAATGGTTTTTGCTTTTTTTGCTGCTTTTTGGTAATAATGTATAGCAATGTCATTTCTGTTTAAATCACGATACGAACGTCCAATATCTCTCAATGAATAAACTTCTGTAACCTGTGCACCAGCCTGCTTGGCATATCCGTATGCCAACTTATTATATCGCAACGCATCTTTATGCAAGCCCTTCACTTCATAAACATATCCTGCCCATGTGGCAGAACGGGCTTTGTAGCGGTTTATGGCAGAATCGTTTTCAGACTCCACTTTAATTGCTTTGTTGAACGAGGTCAGGGCATGACCATAAAGATGCATGTCGCAATAGACGCGGCCGAGAAGATAATTAGCACGGACGCGCTGAAGGTCACTGCCATGACTATTATAATAGTTTGCTGCAGCGCGCATGGTTGAGTCTGACACATGTAGGATATAGCATTTGTCGTCGGCTTCGGTGCGCGACAGTGCGTACCATAAGCGATAGTCTTTGCCAGAACGGCATATCTCAAGCGAGTCGCGCCTCAATATGTACAGCGCACTGTCGGGATGTTCTTCCATAAGGCTGTCTGCCGTGCGCAATAAACTTTCAGTTCTACCTCCGTCACGACATGAAAAGAATGTTGTGCAGAGCAACAAGAAGGGGAGTGCTTTTGTTATTAAAGAAGTTAAAGTCATATGCCTTGTAGTCTTTTATCTTAGTTTAAATTTACCAGCATTAAGCCTTACCGAAAGCATAGCTTGTAAAGTTGGTTTAAACACTAGGCATCAGCTCTTTTATATATTGCGTTTTTGCGTCTTGTGCAGTGAACTGACGAGTCCTGCGCAGTGCAAATATAGCGAAACTCGCCCGATTTCGGATGGATTTAGGAAGAATAATGTAAACTATTGGGCTTTCAGGGAGATACGCAGCATTATTCCGCATTTGTAAATGTGTGCTTTGAAGCCGTTTTTTGAATAGTTAAGCGAAAAAATTGCTACCTATCCGTTGCCCATTCCAGTTGTATGGAGTTGTTTGAAAATCCTTTCTGCTCCGACCGTAAAGAACGCAGTTTCATCATTTTGGCTTAGCGAAGGTACTTATTTTTTTTGAGATATGAAAAATATAGGTTCCGGAAGTCAATGGTGATAGCTTTGTCGATGTCTGACGATATTTTACATGCCGATGATTAACTCTGTCTCTGTTAATTTTGCAAACAATGGAACAGATTATGAATCAGACAGATGTAAAGGTTTCGTTCTACCTTAAAAAGAGCGAGGCGGATGCCAGGGGAAACTGTCCCGTGATGGCACGGCTTATTGTCGGCAAGCACTCTGAAACAGCATTCAGTGTCAAGTTTCGTGTGCCACAGTCATTGTGGTCATCCGGACGGGCGTGTGGAAAAAGTGTTGCGGCAAGAGACATAAACAACAGACTGGATGAAATACGTGCTGCCGCGCTCGGCATCTATGCGGAACAATCTGCAATCCGTGAGGATGTAACAGCAGAGGATGTAAAGCATCAACTTTTGGGGATGGCTTCGGAACAGGAAACCCTATTAAGCTATTTCAGACTTTTCATTAGAAATTTCGAGAAACGCGTTGGGATCAATCGTACGGAAAAGACATTGAGGGCTTACCGCAATTCCTACAATCATCTGGTACGTTTTTTACAGATGCAATATAAGCTGTCAGATATCCCTTTTGCCGCATTGGACCGTTCCTTCATTGAAAAATATGACTTGTATCTACGTACGGAATGTTGTCTGGCTTCAGGCACAATAGTCAATCTTACCGTCCAACTGAAAACAATTGTCGGAGAAGCTATTGCTGACGGTATAATAACAGTATTCCCGTTTGTCGGATATGAACCGGTACATCCGAAACCGGAACAGAAATATCTCACCTCCGAAGAATTGAATAGGATTATGACAACACCTCTCCATGATCAGATTCTTTATCATGTGAGAGATATGTTCCTGTTTTCCTGTTATACGGGTATTCCCTATAGCGACATGTGTCTGCTGACAAATGAAAACCTTTCTCTCGCGGAAGATGGTACCTGGTGGATCAGGAGTTCTCGCAAGAAAACCGGTGTAGATTTTGAAATACCGCTTATGGAACTGCCGTTCCATATTATTGAAAAATACCGCGATATGGCTCCTGAAGGAAAGCTTCTCCCCATGTATTCCAACAGTTCATTGAATCGTTATTTGAAACGCATCGCCGAAATTTGCGGTATAGGACGTAAGCTGGTCTTCCATGCAGCCCGTCATACCTATGCGACAGAAATTACACTTTCCCATGGCGTACCGCTTGAAACGGTCAGCAAGATGTTGGGGCACAGTCGTATTGAGACCACACAGCATTACGCAAAGGTGACAGACAATAAGATAGATACAGATACGAAAGCATTGGATAAAAAAATTGCTGAGCGGTTTTCTGTAGTTATTTGATAATGGCAAAAAATAGGATTATGAAAAGAAATACTGACAATATGGAAATCAAACGTCGCAGTACATTTGCGATACTGTTTTATATAAACCGCACCAAAGTCCGTAAGGATGGAACGTGCCAGTTGCTGTGCAAGATAAGCATAGATGCCAAATGGGAACAGATAGGAACGAAAGTATCCGTCAATCCGGCCATCTGGAATCCTGAAAAAGGACGGGCTGACGGCCGCAGTGAGAATGCCATTACCGTCAACCGGGCTATTGATGATCTGACCAAAGAAATCAAGGAGCATTACAGGCGGATTAAGAACAGTCTGGGATTTATTACGGCAGAGCAGGTGAAGAATGCCGTGATGGGAGTCGGTCAGAAACCGTTAACTCTGCTGGCTCTTTTCAGAGAGCATAACGAGGAGTTCAAGAAGCGTATCGGTGTGGATCGTATAAAGGAGAGTTATGATTCCTACTTACGTTCATATAAGCACCTTTCGGCTTTCGTGCAGGAAAAACGCGGCGTAGAGGATGTACTGCTACGTAGTCTTGACCGTGTGTTCTACGATGACTTTGAACTTTTTCTCAGGACGGACAGGAATTTAAGCCCGAAGAGCGTGCATGAACATCTTTACAGGCTGAAGAAGATGACCATGCGGGCTGTCAGCCAGGGAACAATCCGCCGTGATCCGTATTGTCGCCTTCATCCTGAACTGCCCAAACGGAAAAGTCGTCATCTGAAGCTGGAAGACTTGAAGACACTGCTTACAACACCTGTCGAGAAGCCACAGCTTCAGTTTGTTAGGGATATGTTCATCTTCTCCACTTTTACCGGACTTGCCTATACGGATTTGAAAAAATTGAGGGTAAATGATATTACCCAATCTGAAGACGGTTCATGGTGGATCCATATCCACCGCCAGAAAACAGGAACACTGTCTTCTGTCCGATTGTTGGATATTCCGTTGAAGATAATAGAGAAATATCGGGAACAGAGAAAGGATGACAAGGTCTTCAATCTGTATAGTCGTACGTATTTCATTATGCTCGCCCACCAGTTGGGTGAAGTTTACGGATTTGAACTTACATTTCATAAGGCACGACACAATTTCGGAACCCATATAACCCTTTCATTGGGTGTTCCAATCGAGACAGTCGGCAAAATGATGGGGCATATGCGTATTGAGACCACGCAGCTTTACGCCAAAGTGACTGACAGGAAAGTGGACGAGGACATGAAACGGCTGAAAGCAGCCGGAATGGATCGGATTCCTGGTCTGTATGAAGAAGATGTTATTGTCAGGAAACGAAGAAGGAGATTCGGATACCAATTGTCCGACAACAAAGAAACGACCTTGTAAAGAGGCCGTTTCTTTTACTTTTGCTTCATACCCATCGCTGTTCTTCCCTGCATCTTTTATAAGCGTCATCAAGAACTTTTTGTATGTCTGACTCTTTGTATAGGGCTTTTCCCTGCACAAGATAGTAAGGTATCACACCGAGGGTCCGGTATTCCTGCAAGGTACGCCGGCTTACTTTCAACAGCTTTGAAAGTTCCTCGTCCGTGAGGAAATAATCACCGTGAAATGCGGGCCTTGGAGCCGTCCGTATTGCGTCTATCATGCGCTCCATGTTTTCCAGCCCTTTGAAAATAGTATCAATCCGCTGGTCTTTTCTGTTTATAAGATCGTAACTCATGGCTTTCTTTTTTGTGGGTGATAACTTGATTCCAACATGCTTTGTACATCTTCCGGTTTGTAGAAGAACTTGTTCTTGATCCGGGTGAAAGGCAACAGTCCTTTCTCGCGATATACCTGAAGTGTTTTCTTGGATATTCGGAGAACCCCGCATACCTCCTGATTGTCCATCCATTTTTTCAGTCCCGCGTCTTTGGTCTGACTACATAGACCGATGACTTTTTTCTCAATCAGGCTGAGGCGGACAACCAATTCGTCAAAGGTCTGTTTTTCCATACATATAATTTCCATACCGTCATTTTATTAGGATTGAAGACCGAGTTCCTTTTTTATTTTCGCCGGCAGCACCTTTCCCTTTTTGTTCAGGAAGTCCTGGACTTCCGAAGCTTTGTAATAGGTACGTCCGTCAATCATGTAGTATGTGACGAGCTTCTTCTGGCGGTAGCGTGCAAGGGTACGCTTGGTAACACCAAGGAGTTCGCACATATCCTGGTTGTCAAGCAGCTTGTCACCCTCAAGGGCGGCCGTCTGCCTGTTCATGCGGTTCAGTCTGTCATCTATCCTGTCAAACCGTTCCATTATCTGATGGAGCATCATCTGGAATGTCTCCCTGTCTATCTGTATCATAATGAATTCTGTTTTTAGTGTAATAATTCCATTTTTTACACCGTGTTGCGCAACAGGTTTCATTATGATATAGGCCAAAACATGGACCAATGCAGCAAGACACACCCACATAAAAATATATCCCACTGGATTACAGTGAGATAAAAAATAGAAATTCAAAAAGACATGTTTGGGTAACGTTGCAGAAACATTGCAGTTGCGAGAAGCTATTGCAATGTTTTGCGATATATCAGGCGGCAAATACCGTTACGGAAACTTTTTGAGGAGTGCAGATTCCAGGAGCAGGAATCAAGAAAATCAGATATTCGTATTCCATGGCCGGAAATTACAGGCAGCATATAGATGACAATTTCGTCGGGAAGGTGATATACAGACAGTCTGCGTAATATTTCCGTATCTTCACGTTCGGATATTATTGCCTGGAATATGGAATCAGAGGAAGTGGTATCCTTGAAACAGATAAGATCGACCATCGGGTAGTCAGGAGCTATGGAAAATGTGCTGTGCTGTTTCCAGAGAAGGAATCCGTTCCTGTCTTCTCTTATCCATTCCATCAGCCTGTCATCATCCGGGAAGTAACCGTCGATGGTCATTGCGAATACGATCTGAACTTTTGCCATACCTCTACCTGTTATAAATAAAAGCGTGAAACTCACACATTTTCAGGTAGGGGCTCTGGTA
The DNA here is from genome assembly GCF_057607445.1 of Xylanibacter sp. Taxonomy (NCBI): domain Bacteria; kingdom Pseudomonadati; phylum Bacteroidota; class Bacteroidia; order Bacteroidales; family Prevotellaceae; genus Xylanibacter; species Xylanibacter sp. The sequence goes on from NZ_DBLZAX010000015.1 coordinate 56,521, forward strand.
AGCCCATTGTAGATAATGCATGAGCTCACGCTATTTTTAGGCATAGCATAAGCTGCACGCAAAAGTCTCTACAATTTGAAATTTACCAGATTCCTACCTGAGACGTCTTGCGACTTATGTATAATAGGCGACAGCCGCTTTGCGGCGTCGTCATATTTTATTTCAAAATACAGACATGGCCAATAGACCAGTCTGTTACAAAATTAGTCATTTTGCTGGAATTACAGGCAATTCACTGCAAAAAATATTCATTTCAGCCCATATTTGTTCATCTTACGGTACAATGTAGCAGGATTGATGCCGAGCAGTTCTGCCGTTTTTTTCCGGTGGCCGCCTGTGGCTTTTAGAGCCTTGATGATGGACAGTTTTTCTTCTGTCATGCCATCATAATAGACAGAATTTGCAGATACGGTATTCGTATTGATGCCGATATCCATGCACTCCGGTTCGATGACCGGTTTTTCTGTCAGCAGCACGGCCCTTTTTATCTTGTTCTGCAACTCCCTGATGTTCCCCGGCCATTCGTAGGAAAGGAGAAGCTGCTGGGCTTCTATGGAAAATCCTTCAGTATCCCTTCTCAGTTTGGTGGAAGATTCTTTCCTGAAAAATTCCGCGAGTGGCAGAATGTCTTCGGGACACTGGCGTAATGGAGATTGCGTTATCTCAAATTCTCCCAGTCTGTGATAAAGGTCTTCACGGAAGCGTCTTTCTGCTATGGCTTTGGGAATATCCTCGTTCGTGGCCGCAACTATTCTTACATCCGCATGTCTTTCCTTGCTGTCCCCTACAGGTATGTACGTGTTTTCCTGCAAGACTCTTAAAAGGACAGACTGTACGGAATAAGGCAGCGTCCCTATTTCATCCAGAAACAGTGTCCCTCCTTTTGCAAGGTCGAAATATCCCTGTCTGGCTGTATCAGCTCCGGTGAATGCCCCTTTTGCATGACCGAACAGAAGTGAAGCCGCGAGCTCCCCGGGAATGGCTCCGCAGTTTACCGCGACAAACGGAGCTTCATGCCTGTCGCTGTAGTTATGTATCATCCTCGCAACCGATTCCTTACCGGTACCGTTTTCCCCCAATATCAGTACCGACATATCGGATGGAGCGACCAGTTTTGCCTGTTTCTCACATTTTACGGCTTGTGCGCTTGTCCTTTTGAACAGATGCTTTTCACCGTTCCAGACAGCGGACATGTGCTTGAGGAATGTATCCACAAGTTCAAGGAGTTGTTCCCTGTGAACCGGTTTGACCAGATAGTCCTTTGCTCCGAGTTTGATCGCACGCACCGCGTCAGGATAGGAAGCGTATTCGGTCATCACCACAAATGGAATATGAATGTGTTCCCGGTTTATCCATTCAAGCAGTTCTATGCCATTTCCTTGAGGCAGTCTTACATCTGAAAGAATCAGGGCAATATTTTCGGTTTTCAGTACTCTTTTTGCCACAGGTTCATCCATGGCGGTTGTGACAGCATAACCGCAACGTTCAAGCCAGTCCCTTTGCAGTTGGGACAAGGCTACGTTATCTTCAACTATCAGTATTTTCCTTTTCATTTTCCTGTCTGATTAAACTGTTTATCTCATTTTCTGCTGCCGAGACAAGTCTGTCAAGGCTGGCTGTTATTTTCAAGGTCCATTCTTTCATGATCTGATCTCCGGAGCTATCATCGTGGACAAGGTTTCTGTATTCTTGCAATTCTTCTGCAATTCCGAGCATTTCCCACATGGGAAACATCCGGTGTATTATCTCCTTTATCCGCATTCTATCCTTATTCCTTATTGCTTCCAAAAGTTCTTTCTTGTTCGTTTCGGATTCTTTTACAAGCATTGTCAATACCTTGCGTTTGTTTCCGGAATCCGATATGAGCGGCCTGAAATCTATTGATTGTGATTCAGGCTTGTTCGTCTTTTCCATAATAGAGGACAGGAACAGAAGCAGTTCCGGGCTTGAAAAAGGCTTATGGATACATCCGGTGAAACCAGCCTTGATGAAATTCTCCTTTTCTTCATCTCCTCTTGCAGTCATGGCAGCTATCGGAATGCTTCGTGAACTGCCAATATTGGAGTTGCGCAGCAGATTGAGCAGACTGAAGCCGTTGGTTCCCGGCATTTGTATATCTGTAAGTATCAGATCATAATCCTCTTTTCTCAAAAGACAGACCACTTCTTTTACATTTTGGCAGGCATGACAACTGACTCCATTCCTTTCCAGGATGTCGCGTGTTATTTCCATCTGGACAGGATCGTCTTCCACGACTATGATACGGTGTGGAAGTCTTTTTGCCGGATTTGGAAGCGTTGTGCATTTTTCCTCAATTGTTTCTGATGTTTCTTTCAGCGGAATGCTCACCTTGAATGTACTGCCTTCTCCGATTTTGCTTTCCACGGAGATATTTCCTTTCAGTAAGGTTACGAGTCCTTTTGTAATGGAGAGGCCAAGTCCGAAACCTTCAGGACAAATCTCTACTGCTGCCCTTTCAAATGGAGAGAATATGCGTTTTAAGGTTTCTTCGCTCATGCCGATACCTGTATCCCTGACTGTTACTGTCAGAATATCGTTTCTGAATATGGCAAAGAATCCAATAGAACCGGATTCTGTAAATTTTATGGCATTGGACAGCAGGTTGCTGATTATCTGCTCTATGCGGTCCGCATCGCCGGTAACGGTAATGTCGGTTCCGATAAAGTCTCCGGATAGCATTATTCCCTTGTCGTTGGCGATGCGTCCATATTCTTTTTCGATGTCTGAAAGGAAGGTATTCAAGCGGAATGGAATTTCATTTAGAGTTTCTTTGGCCTCATTCAGGCGTGACAGGTCCAGAAGGCTGTTTACCAGCCGCATGATATGTCCAGTAGAGCTCAGGATGTTGTTCAGATAGGAATTTCGCCGTTTTCTGTCTTTGGTATCCATTGCCAGTTCTGCACTTCCCCGGATGGCATTCAGGGGTCCCCGAATGTCATGAGAGAGCGTGATGATAATCTTTTTGCGTATCTCCAGCATTTTACGGTTATGCAGGTCTGAGTCCTCAAGTTCTTTTCTCTTGCGGTGTTTTCTGTGTATATCCCTGGTTATGAATATGGATAGGAACAAGGCGCACAATAAGGCTGCTGATGATATGATACATATTGTGTCGAATGCTTCTTCCCTAAGTTCAGAAACCCTTTGATGCCGTTCTGCAGTACGCTCCAGGGCGTCTTTTTCCAATTCATTGATCAGTCTGGAGATGTTCCGGTTGAGAATATGGTTCTTATGCTCAAGAGAGTCCGCGAGTGATTCAAAAAGCTGGTTTTGCTTTTCCAGTACCTCGTACATTTCATCCCCGAACTTTCGGATGTTATGGGCGTTATCGGTTTGTCTGTTTTTTTGCTGTACTGATGTTTCTGTTTCCTTCTGTTTCCTTTTCCGGGAAAAAAGGCGGCTCAGAAAATTTTTCTTTTCAGGTTTCGTCGGTTCCGTATGTAATATTGTAGCGGAAGAAGTCATTTTTCTTTCCAGTACCGGAAGCTGACTTGAGAGGATACTGTCCATCTGTGTGAGTACGGAAGGGATATTCTTCAAAGAACGGATATGGTCATGCTTTTGATTGAGCAGGAACTCGACTGTATCAATGCGTGCCTGCTGAAGGGAGTCGGTATATACTTTTCTCAGTTCATCAAGCATGAAGAAGACCCTGTTTTCTTTTTCATTGTACTCTTTTTGGTCCGATATGTCACGCAGATATGCCGATTCGTTGTCCAGGAAGAGTGATACAAGCGCTTTGAATGTCCTGCTGGTCAGTTCCCGTTGTGCAAGCATTGCGTTCTCTTCCGCTTCTGCTTCCGCAAAAACCTTTTTTTCATGCCATAAAGCAGCGATGATTCCTATAACCAGCAGTGCCAGGATAGTGTAACCGGCAAATATTTTTATTAGCAGGGAACCCGAAGGTTTTATTGGATTTTCTTTTTTCGTTTCCATAACCTTGTATCGTGATTTTTACAAAGTTACGGAGGTGACGATGAAGTGATGTTCTGATTACTAACGGATTTTTTCTGATTTTTATCGGACTGTGTCGGCAAGCAGTTCTTTTCTTAACTGCAAGGGAGTTTTGTTAAAATTCCGTTTGCAATAGTCGGAGAAGGTTGACTCTGACTTGAAGCCGTTGTTTTCCGCTACCCGATATAACGGTATCGCCGGATTTTTCAGCATTCCTGCTATTCTCTTTTTCTTCCTTTCACGCAGCCATTGTGATACGTTCATGCCGAATTCACGCTTGAACCGTTCCCGGAATACGGTATTCGACATGTGGCATTTTTTCGCGAGCTCCTCTCCGGTCATATTTGCTGTAACCCGCAAAAGGACTGTTTCTCTGAAACCTGCTCCCTTGAAATCCGGGATATATTTTTCTGCAAGACGGAAATCGGATTCGGTCATGAAAGAATCGTTTGTTTTCATGTGCCGTTTGAATTCGCTGATGACATTTCCGGCCATAAGGTTATACAGGAAGTTCAGGTGTGGATATTCTTCTTCCGGGCTTATTGCATGAAGAATTTTAGCACAAACCAACAGGCCGTGGGCATTACGGTTTTTGTATTGGTACATGTAGGTATCGATTACGTAGCCGAGCACTCTGTTGTTCCGACAGAAACTTGCCAGTATGTATAGCGCGGTTTCAGTCTTGTTCTCAAACGAAGGGGCCGGCTGTAGTTTTCTCAGTTTTTCTGTCAGCCATATCATGGCCGGTATGTTCTCAGACAAAGGTTTCAGGATGGTCCAAGTCCGTGGAATACGGATATCTGTCTGCCGGACAGCTTCGGCAAGTTCGAGTACCCATGCCTCCCATTGTGTCCGGAATGAGTCGTGCTTAAGAGATTCTATAAGTATGTATTCCATGATTCGTAAGTTTCTGTGCAAAATTATAATTTCCTGTATGACAGAACAAATAAAGGTTACCGAAACTTTTTGATTCTGTGCACTTTTCGTTAAATTTGCAAACGGCAGATGCCGTTGTTTTCTTAAAAGTATTATTATGGAATGGTTGGAAAAGGTCAAAGAATTCATAACCGGTTTCCCGCAGTTGCTTCAGACAAGCCCGAGGTACGGTTATCTGATAGTGGCGGCAATACTGCTGCTGTGGCTTTTGGGTATAATCTGCGGATGGAAGTGGACCTATACACGTCCGGGCAGCTGGGGCGGGAATTTCTGGCTGGAAACACTCGGACCAAAGGCTTTCCGTTTCTGGCTGGGGGTGATCCTTGCCGTCGGGATAGGACTGGCTTTGTTTCTGTTCTCTATTTCCGGCAAGTAGCTGAACATTCTTTCCTCAGATGAAACCTGTAAACATAAAAAAGAGATTGAGTATGAAAACAATTCCAATTATGACCTTCTTCCTGTGTACGGCGATGTATGCCCAGGCACAGCTTAACATCGTTCCCAAGAGCGATGAACTAAAAGAGTACACGGTGACAAATGCCCTTCCCTATGACAGCCTGACGAACGTGGAGAAGCGGAGTTTCGCTTCCCTTCCGGGACAGACCCTGTACATGCACGGGGCGAGAAATGACGGGGACGGCTACTGGGATGCCTTCTACACGTCCAACTTCCTTGCCGGGGATGACCGGACGGTGTACAAGGCGGTCAATATCAGTTCGACCCCCGCTAAAGAGGTGGTCGGAAAATATTACGAGGTGGTGAAGGTCTGGACCAAGACAGACTACCTGTCGGCAGGATGCTGCCTGCTGCTTCGTGAGAAAGAAAGCGGAGAAGAAATGTATTATAACCCGTTCAGGTATCCGCTGAGCATGACCTGTTTAGGGTATTATGAGAAACTGAAACGCTTTGTCGGGCAGACATTCCTGTCGCTTGCCAAGCGTGTGGAGACCGAGGACGGCCAGGTCATCACCCCGGCTGAAGGTGCGGAGTATCGTTGTGTGGACGTCGGCCTGAAGATGAACAGTGATGGGGCGTTTCTGCTGATGGAGGGTGCTGATGGTGTACGAGTGGAAGCATTTCCTATAGGAGGTGACGAGGTGTTCGAGTTTGTAAGCACTGCACGTATCGGCCAGCTGGAAAAACGGTACGGCAAGAAATACGGGAAGCTGATTGCCTTCCGCAAGGTCGATACCGGCATGACGAGGGAAATGGTCATTTCCGCATGGGGTGAGCCATACCACAAATCGGAAGTCAAAAAGGAAGGCAGGACTCTGGAGACTTTGCGCTTTTCCGACGACCGTTGTGTGGAACTGCTTGACGGGAAAGTACAGTATGTGCACGTCTATTGAACGGAAGTGCATCTTTGCCTGTAAAGTCACAGGCAAGAGTTGCGTTTATCGTTTATTAACAGACAAAAGTACCAAAAAATCAGGGAAAAATACCTATCTTGCGTAACTCTATTTAATAGAGGAAACATTGTCCAAAACAGTAATTAAAAAAGAATTGATATGGACATATACCAGAACAAGCCCAGAATCAAACTTACGCCGACCGTCAGGTATGGCAGGAAGTTCATAGAGGCAGCCTTTGATGATGACAGCCTGCGGATACCTTTGTCTAAAGAGGAAGGCATTCAACTTGTGGGCGGCAAAGCCTATTTGCCGGAAGAACACTTTGTGCTTGCGGAATTCTTTGACCGTTATGTAAAGATGGCTTTTATCGACTATTCCTCCATCAGGGAACTGGGGCCCAGGAAACAGGAAGACAGCCGTCCGCCTCTTCCGGAAGGTTATCTGGAGAAATTGGAGCAGGTGCGGTACAGCGGACATACTGTCAGGGTTTATACATCCTATTTCCGGGATTTCCAGCAACATTTCAAAGGTCGTGACATCGGGACGATCACTTCCGGTGAGATAAATGACTATCTGCTTTACCTTATTCACGAGAAAAACATATCCTCTTGCCAGCAGAACCAGAGAATCAATGCCATCAAGTTTTATTATGAGAAGGTACTCGGACAGGAACGCCGATGCTACAAAGTGAACCGTGCAAAACGGGAAAAGACACTGCCCGACGTGTTAAGCAAGGAAGAGATAAAAAAGATACTTGATGTGACAGCGAAAGACCTGCGCTTCTTCTGTGTGTTTTCCATACTTTATTCCGCCGGGTTGAGAATCAGTGAACTTTTGAATTTGAAACCCGGAGACATCAGTGAGTCACGTTTTATGATCCGAGTGCGACAGGGAAAAGGCAGGAAAGACCGCTATACCCTGCTGTCCAAACCATTGATGAAGAAGTTGGCAGAATACAATCGTCTGTACAGACCGAAAGTGTGGTTCTTTGAACGCAGGCCGGGAGAGCCTTTCACGGAAAGCATCATATCGAAACGTTTGAAGGCTGCCGCACTTGAAGCCGGTATAACGAAACGTATTTATCCTCACCTGTTACGTCATTCCTTTGCCACGCATCTACTGGAGCAAGGCACTGACATTAAGATTGTAAAGGAGCTTATGGGACATAACAACATTAAGACAACGGAAAGATATGTACATATAGCTGATACATTCAAAAGCAATATCAAAAGCCCGTTGGATGACCTGTTGACAGAAGAGGAATAGATATGATACTTAGAAAAAATAACAGCCAAATCGGCTGATAGCATAACATTAGCTACCTATAAATAAAAAATAAATATGAAAGAGTTAGATAAGAGAATTTGTTCAGTTTGCGGTAAAGAATACCAACTGACAGAAAAGCAAAAAAAAGAAATAATGGAGGAAGCAAAATATAAAACAGAAAATTTTATTCTTACTTGCCCATTGTGTCATTCTCTTGATTTTGTTAATCCTTTAGAGATGCTAGGCCTAAGTACTAAAAAAAAATCAGAAATAGTTGATAATAGACTTTTTTGTTGCCCAGTTGAAGGTTGTATTGGTTTTGTAGAAGAAGACGAAGACATAAAAGGACTATACGGATGTTCTGAATGTGGAACAGAATGGAAAAGTATAAATGCCATTTATAGGGATATAGAGAAGATAATATCGAAATATCCTTATAGAGAAGAGGTATATAAAAAGTCTGGTAATGCTTTTAAGTCTGTTCCATTTGATAAAATCCCTAAAGGTTATTATTCAAAAGTACAGAAAGAAGATGTATAGGCAGCTAACATACACCTTAATCGCCCATAAAGGTCGATTAGCTGCCAAACATTATGAACTCAACAGAAACAATATATGAGAACTGAAATTTTACAGTTGAAAGATTTGGGTCGTATGCCTAATGAAAGCGTCAATGACACAGATGAGATTATTGAAGTTATACGTTCTTATGATGACTTATTAGGGCAAATACAACTTCCCATATCTTTTGATGAAGCTGAAGTATTGGTACAACTTTTTCCTGAGCACTCTTTTTATGATTTACATTGGGATTTATTAAAGTTGGTAGAATCTATCATACTTTTTGAGAAAGGTGATAAATATATCCAGTTAATAAATACTTGTCCAAGTAAAGAATGGAAAGATCTTCTAAACATTCGCTATCAAAATTATCAGAAATCACAAGAAATAAGAAAGTAAGTTCATAATACACACCTCAATCGCCACAAATGGCGATTAGCTGCCGAACATTATCGCTAAATAAATTATAAACTAAAAAATATTGAATATGGAACTTTACATTAAAAAATGGTGGGGCAATTATGTCGGAGGGTGCGATGACTCCTTTCTATTGCTGGACTATTTCGGAAATCAGAAACAAAGTAGCTTGGAGCTAAGCAAAATACTATCCGATATTCATTTGAATACCTTATTAAAAGAAGATTCGGTGAATGAAGGAGATGCTTATTTTAAGATAAATGAGTCATATGAACCGCATTTTGATATGGCTATTAATGTGATAATAGACTTGTCGGCCATCTTACTGGAAAGTATAAAAAATGAGAAGATTGATATAAAAGAATTAGATCCTGATAGTGAATATACTAATTCATTTTCTATTTCTACATCAAAAGATGATGCGATGTTACTTCTAAGTGGTCTGGACAAATTTATAAATGCTCCACAAGAATATGAATTGGCAGATTTTATGGATGAAAGCGAATTGGAGGAATTAGTTGGCGACTGTAAGGAGATTAGCGGTATATTAACCAATTGCATTAGCCAAATGTAGCGATAACAAGCACCTGTGCCGCCAAATGGCGGCAAGCTGCAAACCATTAGCAACCAAGAAAATCAAAAATGGAACAAGGATTATTACATACTTTTAAAAAGTCATATTTCTTAAAAATGTCCCCAAACAAGCATTTTCTTGCCCAAGTAAATGCTACTCAAGTGAATGTTTTTAAATATGATACGTTACAACAAGTAGCTCAAATAAAAGCTAATAATGCAGAACCTTTCTTTTCAAATGATAGTAGTCTATTGTTGATTAAAGAAAGCTATAAGAAGTTGTATGTATATAACACGGAAACAATGACTTTGTACTCTAAATTGACATCTTCAAAAGGATGTTATGATAATGGTAACGGAGCGTGCATTTCACATGACAACAAATACGTTATCAATATTGGATATGAACATCCATACGGTTTCATTTCTGTATATAATATTGAAAATAGAAAAGAGATAAGATATCGAGAAGATATGCAGGAAGTGTATAGGAATATTCAATATATCTCCTCACGCCAACTTTATTTTATAGATGGATATAGGCGTCTTGATTTAAGTGGAAAAAACAAATATTTCTATATGTGGTTCAATCTTGAGGAACAATCATTTGAGCAAACGTTCTGTGATTTGGAAGATGTAAATTTTCTTTACGCAAACTCATTAGACCAAATATTATACTATTCGCAGAGAGGAAAGACAGCTTTTCGTTTTTTACCATTGAACATCGAAATACCTGTGGAACATAAATATGATACCTTTGATATAAAACTTTCACATAATAATGAAATGATTGCATTTTATCATGGCAAAGACCTGAAAGTATGTACATTCCCCGACATGAATATATTAGCTAATTTCTCTAATATAGATTATGGTAGAGTGTCTTTTTCACCTGATGACAATGAAATATTGATTGCAAGTCATAAAGGATTTATTTACAAATTGAATTAATAAGGTTGCTAACAAACAGCACTGCCGCTTAAAGCGGAACGCTGCCAAACATTACCCACAAAAGAATGAAGAAGATGGAAACAGGAATAGAATTGTTTGAATCAATAATGAACTCTTGCCCCCAAAAGAAGGTAGCGAGTTTGTGCAAAAAGTTAGTAAAGAAATGTTCTTTTAATAGTGGCGCAGATGCCGAAAATCTGTGCCACTTAGCTTATCGGCTTTTTGTGTATGGGTATATTGAAGAAACTTTTGCAGTTTGTCGCTATACGCATGACATCCCCTTTCCGGGAAAAGGGGTTTATCGTGTATGGGATTTCATATTATATATATGGGGACTTGAAGTATTTCTTTTGTATAAGCAAGAAAAACATGAAGAAGCTAATGCAAGAGCAAAAGAAATAGATTCTATTAGAGCACAACCAGTGGATAGTATATTCAATACCCCAGAAAAACGCAGAGAATTTATTGATAAACTATATCAACGCGTTGTTTATCCAGATGTACTGCTTCAAGAGAAGATTGAAAAAGAAGAAAATGAACGAAATGCCAATGAATATCGTTTTTTAGCACTTATCAGGATGGTAGGGTGTGGCGCAACCGGGCTTTATCCAAATTTATCAGCACATTGGAATGAATTACAGCAAGATATAGATAACTATGTATCTATTCTTTCAAAAGAAAAATGAATTATGTGGGTAACAAGCGGCTCAACCTCCCCTGGAAGGTCGGTTAGCCACCGAACATTATAAGTAAATGGAATGGCTGAACAACATATATCAGAATTTTGAGGGGCTACTATCAGATTTAGCCCAATATATTCAATCAAATCCTAAAGTAGGTCATTTAATTGGTATATTTCTATTGTCAATCTGGCTCATCGGGCTTATATTCAACTGGAAGTGGACGTATAAAGGGAACGGTTCTTATGGATGGAACCAGTTACTCGAAGAATTGGGTCCCAATACTTTCCGTTTTTGGTTAGGGGTATTTATAACTATCTGTCTATTGATTATGATCTATATCTATGTTAAGGTATGATAGAACCGATGCTTATTCTCCTGCCGTATAAATCCGAGGTGAAACACCAGCACGACATTTGCCACAGTCAAGACGATGGCGAGAAGAACTATTTTGGCGGTTTTATCTTTCCAGAATGTTCACGGAGCTGTTTGCACCGCCCGGTCGTATAATGTAGTTTATAGAGCATAAAGGGAAGAAAACAGAATATCATTACTACGGCAAAAGCAACAATCCGACTGAAAGCGGAAGGCTACCGAACATTAGTAGTATAAGGGGCATCACCAACCAAAGCCTCCGGCAGGGTAACTTGCCGGGGGCTTCGTGCATTTGCATATACAACATTAGGGGTAAAAAAAGAAATCCTAAATACATTGATTAACAGAATTATTCAGTATATTTACGGGCATAAGTCTATAAGGAAAAGGCGCACCGGGAACTGTACCGGGTGCGTGATGAACAAAGGACTTTCGAATAAATATAGAATTGGGAAGAATAACAGCCAAATTAGCTGTTAGCATAACATTAGTCGCTTAGAATAAAATTAGAAACAATATGACACCTGAAGAATTATTAAAGTTAGATTGGATGGGGCGATTTAAGCAATCAATCCAAACGATAAGGGACAATAAAGTATTTTGGGTTCTGAAAAATCCTAATGGGAGTTATTCTATACCCGAAGGAAGACCTAAAAAATTTTGTGTCTGGGGAGAAGAGAGCCATGCACAATATAATTGCACAGACGGTTGGGAAGACACAATTCCAACTGCAATGTCATTTGAAGACTTTATGTCTGGCTTATATCCTCGATTAAAGAAAGGAAAGGTGAACACAATACTTGTATCACCAATGAGAAACAGACGTGGAAAGGAAATTCCGATAACAGAATTTTTTGAAAGGGTCGGAATTGAAACTGATACTATTTCTAATAATGATGTTCTAAGTGACCACAAAGTCATACTTACGCCCATTGACGATAAAATACTGAAAGGTTTGTTTGACTATCTCGATGAAAAATTAGGCACAGAAGGATGTAAGAATGATTTAACATTGACTGTTGCTTATCTTAAAAATCATGGAGTTAAGGACTTAGACAATGCTATTGCATGGCTACAATCCAAAGGTGGATATTGTGATTGTGAAGTGCTGGCAAATGTAGAAGAATAAGCGACTAACAAACAGCAAACCGACTAAAAAGCGGAACTCTGCCAAACATTAGTTGTCAAATAAAAAAAGGAATTAAAAATGAATGAAATAATAAGCAAATTGTCATTGGCTGGAAATAAGCGACCTGTGACAAATAAAGATATGTCACAAATAGAAAATAAATTGGGGATAGTCATTCCTGATGATATGAAGGCTTTCTATCTTTGTCTTAATGGCACAGGTGTCTTAGGCTTGGATGTAGAATGTATGTTCCACTCTCCGATAACTGGATTAGATTATGAAATTTCACATTTTATTTCATTTAAATATGGTGGCGCACAATTTACCATAGACGGAGGTGCATCAATCGCTCGCATTGAAGAAAACCGTGCATCCAATCTGCTTGTATTTGCCATAGCGGAAGATCATTCTCGTTTTGTGATTGATGTTAAAACTGGGAACATCTACAATTACAAGCATAAGGAAATCAAATGGTATTATACCAAAGAGGGACGACAGATTTTCTTTGATGTAAGTACATATGATGAACAAGCCGATAATTTCTGGCGTACATCGTCAGAGCCATTCAGGAGTGAACAGGCATATTATTTGGGCGATAAAACGCTTGTTGCAGAATCGTTCTCTGAATTTATACTTCATCTGTCTGTTACAGTTAATGAATATCCAGAAGCTGAAGTTTTACCTGAAAGTCGTTATACTGATTTTTGGGGAAATGTAGTGTATGATAAATATGAGGGTTTCAAGACAGAACGAAAAGTGGAAGTTCTTGCTTTAAACATGGATGCTACCGTATATGTGGGCAGAGCGTATAACGACAATGGAGAAGAGATAACGACACCACCAACAATGAAGAAGCTGGAAGAGTATGAACAAACTTTACGGCAATTTCTTGATAATACAGATTTGATTGTAAGCCAAATAATGGAAAAGGCATATAAGTACTACAAAAAGAATTACGCACATTACTACGAAAAAGAATTTGAGGTACTGTTTCCTAATGAGATGGTAATGCCATCGGCTGACTCAAAATTGCACTCTCCGCTATGTATAACAACTCCAGCGGAACATCTACGATACATGACTTACAATCCGTGTAAACATATCCGTATATTGCCTCGCAAAACTATTATCATTCCGATTAACTATGCACTTGATGAGGAACATGGGATGGAAATAAAGATTGTTGATGGTAAAGTAAAATCCATTGGTGAATCAGGAAACTACGAATAGACAACTAACATACACCTTAATCGCCCAAAAAAGCGATTAGCTGCCAAACATTATATCATAACGGCCCAAGCATTATACAGACCAGTAAAATGGACGTATGGAAGTATATTTATATTAAGTTTTATAAATTTCGTCGATGGGGGTTGGGTAAAACACTCGGAGAAGATTATGCTGCAATGTTGTTTGTGGCTTCCTTTGATGTGCTTTTGTATTTTGGAATATTAATACTTATCGATAAATCTGTGGACAATGTATTATCAAAAGAATACGAGCCATTGTATTTCGCATTTTATATGTTAGGGATGTTAACCATTGAACGGCTTCGCAACCGTACCATGTGCAAAAACGGGGCCTATGAGCGTATAAAGGAGGAAGTTGAGAATGAACCTCAAAAGTTGAAATGGAGTATTTTGTCCATTCTATATATGATTTTTGTGGTCTTTTTTTTCTTATTTTGCTGTTATATCGGGAAATACGGGTTATGACCTGCTATTTTGCGAAAGGAAATAAGATAAACGGAAAACCTTATGAGGAAACAGGGATATACAGAGCAAGAACGAAAGCGACGTTATTATTTCTTCGACTATCTGTTCTGGTTGGGAGAAATAACATGGGAGAATTATCACAAGGTCAATTTCAAACAGCCCAGAGGAAGTGATATGCTGTGGGCCTGTATCGTGCTTTTTATATTCATACCGCTTCTGGCCATAGCCGGTCTTTTCCTTCATGACTTGGCATACGAGGTGTTTGGAGTCATTCTTGTAATCGTGTTTTCCGTTTCTGTCATCATGACAGACCGCTTGTTCGGCAAAATATACCCGCCTTCCCGGCGGAAAGCGGTCATGCAGCATTATGCGGGCTGTAAGTTCAGTCCTTTCCGACGTAACCTGTTCTTTTTCTCTCTCTATTTACTGGGTATTCCCGCAATGGTTTTATTAGTAACCGCACTGAAATGGATAAATGAAATACTCAAATGACAGAAGGAAAGAACATATTCAGCCGATTTTTCCGCATGTTGGTGATGCTGCATAAAATTACTTATGCGCATTTCACGGAATGGAACAATAAGAGGAAGCACAAGGCGTTAGCTGCCGGAGTATATTGCCTGAGCATCATCCCGGAATATGTTCTGTTGGCCGGCACATTCCTGGCAGCAAGGGGGCAAGACGGGTATGTGCATCTGGTAAACGTGCCGCAAAAGGTTGTCTTCTACGGTTTGGCGGGTCTGGCGGTGCTGCTGTCCGCCATCCCTCTGGGATTTTTTGACGATAAGAAGATATGCAAGGAAGTCCGTCAGGAACTTCGTAAGCGTCCCCGTTACTGGAGACGGGCGTTAGCGGTCTATTGGACGGTTATCGTAGCAATAGTGGTAGTTGTGAACATGGCGTTTCCCATGGCCTCGGAGAATACAGTTCCTGCGGAGAAAGAGCAGGTCGAAGTACCACAAAGTTACAGGGATTATCTTTCACTGCATTTCAAGATAGGAGCCCGTCAGGAAGCACCCAATGAAGCCTTGCAGCGTCAGATCGACCAAGACGAACGCACGACCCGATACGGGCAACCGGTCTATGCGATGCAGGTACGGGCAACAAAGGGGGATATGGACGGAGGGTTCCGTGCAAGGTTGTTGAACCATGCCACCATTGATGAAATCAGGGACGGCACACGGAAGTTTGCCGAACGCACATGGGGCAAGGGATATACGTCTGACAGCATAAGGATATTACTGACGGTATGGTATGAAATGAAGAAAGTTGAACTTTGTCCAGTGGACAGTCTGGAATGGACTGAAGATACGAGGTTCTAAGTACAGATTTATCTTGATTTCTTCCACATTATTGCATGACAATCAATCGATTTCGTTACTTTTGTCCTATATGAATGGAATGTTTCTGAAATACATATATTTGGTATTACTAAATGGAATATGGAGAAAAGAAGGCATAAATATAATCAGGAAAGGAAGGAAGCATACAAGCAAAAGCCCTTCATCAAACCTCACCGAATCTCATTCTGGGACAATATCTTCTATTGGTCATGGTATTCGACCAAACATGGCCTGCCGCACCGTACCTTTGCGACTGTTACAGTTATGCAGTATGTCTATGTCGTGCTGTTCACGGCTGTCATACTCAACTGTCTTGACAGTCAGACTGCATGGCATCTGTATATTCTCCACAAGTCAAAGGATATATTGGGCTATATCCTTGTTCCGTTTGTCATATTGATTCTGGTAAACGGTCGGATTTATAAGGAAAGCCGCTATGAAAGGTTGAAAGCGGAGTTTGACCGGATGGAAAATTCAGAGAAGAAGAGGCGCAGAACAATATTTTGGATTTTTATAGGTATCACCCTGCTTGCCGGATATGCGGCATACAGGCTGTTCTGCCGTTTCAACATGCAGTTCCTGCTGCCTTGACATTAACAAAAACAGATTATCAAATGAAAACAACCCGTATCATGAACAAGATTATCATTTATCTGAGTGCCGTATTGCTGCTGTGCAGTTGCGGCAGTGCAAAACATTATGCAGCGTTTCAATATGACAACGGAGACGACTATGTAAGTGAAGGACTGTACCGCATAGTGGACCGGAAAGGACGTATCGGTTACGCTGACGAGACAGGCAAGACCGTCATCCGTCCCCGTTTTGCCTTCGGCTATCCATTCGAGGGTGGCAAGGCGAAAGTTACCGATTCGGGGGAACGGAAAGAGGTGGCAGGCTCCGGCGGCGAGCACTGGTATTGGAAAAGTGATGACTGGTACTACATTGATCGGAATGGTGACATTGTTGGAATATTAATGCAAGATAGTACTCGCTTTGGGAGAAGTAAATAATATTGTTTATGACAATAGGAATACAGAATACAACTCACGTTGATTAAGAAGTTACTTGAATGTAATTCTCAAAGGAACATCAATCCATTTTTTGTGGTCATGAAAATGTAAATAGATAGAATCTCCCTCAAAGAAATTATCAATGATATATTTACAATTGCTATTGAAATCCTTCAAAGAAACGTGAATGGTATCTTTCTTTTCACTTATCATTTTTTTATAGTACCCAGATAAATTTCTTTGCAAAGTATCATTTTTATCGATAATATACAATATAGAACCATTAAATACCTTATAAGAGGAAGTCAAATAATTGTCTTCATCATAAGTTGTTAAATAACAGCCAGCTGTACCTGAACTAAGTTTCTCATTGTGAAATAAATAAGAGTTTTCTGCATAATAAATATCCCTATTATCTGTTTTTTTTATCTTAAAAGATAAAGGATATGATAAACTGAAGATAGAACTCTTATCTTTCTTCATTCTCAATACAATTGAATTTGTACTCTCAATTTGTTTTACAAACACTACATTTTCATTAGAAACACATCCTACAAAACAATAACAAACAATAGAAATAACAAAATTTCTCATATATGCAATTAAGTTGAAATTCGATATTAGCCATAATAATAAAACCGGAACAGAGGTCATTATGTCCTTAGAGCCTAAATTTACGGAAATTTATTGGATAGCCTATGTATTTTACAATTTAATTCCATTGAAATAGAGAAATGTATGATTGGCGGTGCGAAATGATAGGTCTGACAGTTGAGATGAGCAGTAGTGAAGACAGAAATTCCTAATCTTATCATTCGGCAACGTAATCGGGGTATAAATTACACCCCGATAGGATTCACTTTCATGGTGGAGAGATTCAGGTACAGCCCGTGATACTCGATCATACCGTTGCGGAACATTTTCCACAGGATGTTGCAGCCGAGCTGTGCCAGTGTAGAGTTGATGAACAGGTCCTGCTTCTCCAGGGCCTCCGCCAGCGAACAGCTCGGTCCGGAATCCTTTTCCTTCACTCTCGCGTATTTGACATATCGTGTGATCACCTTCAGCGATTCTACCGTTTCGTACAGCTTGGATGCCGGTTGTTTGATTTTCTTCGGTACGGTTCCGAGGATGACCTGTCCCGTATCCTGTGTGTTGCCGAAGTCCATCCAGTACAGGGGGGTCTCGTGGCTTCTGTATTCTGAAACCGGCACGGCTTTCAGTATGTTCCACAGATCGAGACGGGACTTTATGTTGTCCGTGCAGGTAATCGTTATGTTGGCCAGATTGTCCCGTCTGGCATCCTTCAGAGCTGCCGGATAGATGTCCGGTACCGCCTTCCAGTCGTTGCCGAAGAAGTTGTTCATGCGTGTGACAAGACACTGTGCCTTGTTCAGGCCGATGTCCGAGGGGCTGAAGAGCTGCCGCCCGATATTGGCCTCCGTTACGATGTCGGAATCATACACAGTTATGAACAGTCCGGGATGTCCCAGTCCCCTCAGTGCCGTGTCAAGCCTGGCCAGGCAGGTAAGCACCTGCGAGCCTGTTCCTCCCGCTCCGATAAGGTTTACCGTTACCGGATGCTGCGGGTTTATGAGATAGTTGTCGATGTAGTGTACTCTTTTCATTTCAGTATGTCTTTAAGTTTCATGTCGTTCAGTTGCTTCAGTTCGTCGAGGTTGAAGTCCCTGTCCCGTGCCGCCTTTGTCACCAGTACGAGGTTTGATTTTGTCGGGTTCCCGTTCCCTCCCAGGTGGGAGAATTCCGTCAGCCAGAATTTCCTTTCCCAG
Source organism: Xylanibacter sp. (assembly GCF_057607445.1). Lineage (NCBI taxonomy): Bacteria > Pseudomonadati > Bacteroidota > Bacteroidia > Bacteroidales > Prevotellaceae > Xylanibacter > Xylanibacter sp. The sequence continues at coordinate 74,591 of NZ_DBLZAX010000015.1, forward strand.
TACTGCAGCAGCTTCTCATAGGTCAGGTTGGCGTTTCCCAGACATACGCTGGAACCTGTCACGTTGAAGAATGGCGCGGCATACAGCACGGTATCCGGTCCGGGAACATTTTCCTTGTAGGCATAGATTCTCATTCCGTGTTCTCCGGCCTCATAGATCACTCCCGGCAGGTAATATTCCGCGTTTTCTATTCTGAGCGCGGGGCTGAAGAACATCATCCTCTTGTGCGGAGGGTTGTACCACACGTATCTCTCGCTGCCCTTGCGCGGGTCGCAATACAACAAGTTGTCGGGTATCTTCCCGTATGGAGTGGTGCTGTGTCTTTCCGAGTATCCCTTCACGAGCGTGTTCATGAATTCCAGGGTTACCGGTCTTCCTTCCGTCATGTTTCCCCGGTCGTCAATTTCACGGATTTCAAGGAAAAAGTTCCTGTCATTCTCCGAGGCATAAGCAATCAGTGCCGCCTTGGGGTTGAGCGGCGTCTTGATTTTTCTGGTCAGTTCGTTGCTGTCTATCATATGCTTTCAGATTGGTTTATACTGTGATGTTGATGAATTTTTCCGCCCATTTGAAGAAACGTTCCGGATAGTCGTCCATGCGGAACAGTTCCTCCGTTTCCGGAGACAGGTCACAGGTGGTGACCGGAATGATGTCATATGTCTCCTGGCTGTAGGAGTTGTAATAGTCGGTGAGATATTCCGTTATCATGTCGGTGCAGTCATAGATGACCCGGATCTGCTTGCTGAGATACATGGGCAGAAAGTCCGGTTCTTCCTCGTAGAAGGGATCGTAGCCGTATTCCATGATGCCGTGTTCAGGTGTAAGGAACTCCAGTCCCTCCTTCATGACAGAGAGCAGTGACTGTTCGTACCCGTTCTTCGGCTTATATCGGTCGATTGCCTTCGGCAGATTCTTGTAATAGGATTTGCGTTCCACCCGGCGTAACAGGGCATGTATCCTGCCTTCCTTATAGGAGTGCAGGAGCCGCCGCCTCTTTTTCCGGTCAGATGCCGTTTCACCCGAATCATCCTCAGACATCAGTGTCAGGGCATAGTCCATGTCATCCTCGTCCAGTACAGTATTTATCCCGTTCGCCTGCATCAGGTTGTGGATGAAGGTGACGGATATGCGTCTCAGTTCCGGTCCGAGCCTTTCCATGAACTTCGTCGGGAAGTAATACAACGTGAGTTCTCCCCATTCATGACATTTCCAGAGACGGAACAGGAGTCTTTCTTCGTCCTGCTCAATGTTGACATTCATGTCATTGCCTACAAGGTTACACATCTCTTCGTGCAGTCTGGCAATGCTTTCACCGGGCGTTCGTCCCGGTGTATGTACCGCCTCCTTCTTCATGAGGAGTGCATATCTGAAAAAGGAATCACGCAGGTACTCATAGTTTTCCTGCGTGATAAGATTGTGCGGCTTCCCGTCAGTACCGTCCGTGAACAGTTCCGATGGGGATATCGGCAAGAACGTAGCGTTCAGAAAAGAATTACGGCACCGCTGGGTGCCGCAATCCGTTTCTTTCTTTCCGTGCCGTAATGCACCTTCCTTTCTGTTTCCGCAATGATAAGTCTCGCGAGCTGTTCCGCCTGATATCCGTCCAATGGTACACATGATTTCTTCTTTTTTCTGTTGTCCTTTACCATATCCTTTATCCTTTTGTTCCGATAGTTGTCTTGAACTCATATTCTGTCATGTCCTCCCTGATGACCGGTCCGTGAACGGTAGCCGTCGTCAGTTCCGGGTACATGTTCGAATAGTAGCTCATGACCATGTCCGGCGAGATGTTCGGATCCGGGTCCTGAAGGGTTATATACTCCGTTCCTTTCTTGAATTTGAATGAGCGTGTCATTCCTTTGATTTCGAGTGCCATGTCTTAAACTGTCTGATAAGGTGAATACTTGGGTTCCAGCATGGACTGCGGGAAATCGATGTATTCCTCGTAGTCCTTCTCACTGTATGCGGGATGTTCCTGATCGGAGAGGTACGGTTGCTGTTCGTCCTCCTGCATGAACCGTTCTTCCTGCCAGTCCTGTATTTCAGGCTGCGGCGGATATTGAGGTTGGGAAGGCTGCTGTCCTCCTGTCCGCTGTACGTATTGCGCGTGCGGCTGTATCTGCGGTCTTGCCTGCGGCTGTGGCGGCTGTTGTTGCGACGGCCATATTCCCGGTTGTTGCGGATGTTGCGTGTATGCCTGTTGTGGTCTCTGCGGTGCGGGCTGAGCCTGTCCCGGCATCGGCTGTGACGGTCTCCGCGTGTATGTCTGCTGCGGTGCCGGCTGTTGCGGACGTTGCGGTTGCGGATTTCTCTGTTCCGGTGCCTGCGTGTATGCCGGCTGCTGGGAGTGTGGCTGTTGCTGCTGTACCGAAGGTTCCGGCTGTGCTTCCTGTTCCATCAGGTCGAAGAGGCTTCCCCGGTTCATTTCCGTGTCGGCCGCCTTTATCTTCTCCTCGATTTCCTTCAACTGGGCGGCATTCGCGTGTGCTTTCGCCTGTGTAAGCACACTGACGGCTTCCCGGTGGTTTCTGGCCGCTGTCAGTTCCTCAGCCTTCTTCATCAGTTTCTCATACTTCTCCCGTTTCTCGCGTTCTTCCTTCGTCTCCTTGGATTTCGCTTCCTTGGCAGCCTTGCTGCTGGCAGCGGCCTTGTCCGCCTGTGCCTCGAACTGTGCCATATTGGAGATCAGCCCGCACGTTTTCTGTATAGGTCTTGTGACTGCCTGCAGGAATCCTGTGTCAAGTTCCTGCGGTGTGCCCGTGACAGTCAGCGGCACGATGTGGTTCTGGGCCTCGTCCTTGAGTCCGTTCGATTTGGGCAATGTGGAAACGGTCAGTTGTCCGTTTGTCTTGCGGATGACGATCGTGAGGTCCACGCTTTCCGTCATCATCTGGTGGATTGCTGTAAAAAACATAATTTCAGATATTAAATGATTAGACGATGTGTTTCAATATTCGCTGAAGAATTCTGCCAGCAGCCTGTTCCTGTCCGGATGTCTGCAAATTTCCAGAACGGGGTTCAGCAGCTTTGAGATGTGAACGGGACCTGTGGTTCCCCTTGGTGGCAGCTTGATTGCCGGTTGCGGGACGTGTACTTTCGGTCTTCTTGTCACGGGCATCCCTATCGGAGCTGGTGACTGTCTTGTGATGATCGCTTGTTGCATATTCTTTAATTTTTAACTGTGAATACCCGGGCTTTGGCAGCCCGTTGAACTACAAGGGCCCAACGGCAAATGCTTCCGGAAAGGCAGGGTTTTCGGGAAAAATACCGGAGCGCAGCGAGGATGATTTTTTCCGAAACCGCTTGCGGCCTGACCTTGCCGTCCGACAAGAAGCGTTTGCCAACTTTGCCCTGTAGTTCTCGGTTTGCCAATGTCTGTGTTTTTAGTCCTTTCTCTTTTCTTCCCGTGTCATTTCCGATTGTGACGGATACAAAAAGAGCCGCCCGCTCCCGGACAGCTCCCTTATGCTGCAATGATAAATTCCGTGCATGTTCCATATCGTCAGATTTCAGAAGACCAGAAAACTCAGTATGCACAGAATGATGGCCAGTGCCACGAGAAAACAGGCTATACGGTAGAGGAACCTGAAGAGTCCCCTGAAACAGATGATGGCCACGGCGGTCCATACAGGCGATATACCGTGGGAATAGAGCCAGCTGAATATGATGGCTGCTGTTACGGCCAGCGCGAGTGTCCTTGCCCATCTGCTGTCCGCTATCTTTCTGATACGTTCTTTTGTTTTCATAATCTTCATGTGTTTGGCGGGAATGCCATTCCCGGTTTCAGGGGCTTTCTTGCAGTCCGCCTCCACAGGCAAGGTTTTCGGGAAAAATACCGGAGCCTCGGGCGAGGATGATTTTTCCCAGAAACCGTAAGGCCAGACCTTGCCGGTGGAAACGGGCGGGCTGCGACCTTTGCCCCTCGAATCGGGATGGCTTCATCATTTCCTTTTCCTGCCGTTCCCGTTTTTGGGGAACGAGAGTGTCAGGGTGAACCCGGCGTCGAAAGTGACCGAAGCGTCGAAAGCCACGCCCTTCTTTCCCTTGAATCCCTTGATGAGCCGTGTGGAGCCGGAGGAGAAAAGCTGTTCCAGATGCTGGTCCGTCAGTTCCTTGTTCAGGAATCTGCGGTACACGGTCAGTCCGCACCCTTTATTGTCGCAGCGGGCACTCTTCTCCCTGACGATGATGTGTCCGGTCTTGCATTTGGGACAGGTGAACGTGCGGGCGGCTACCGCCGGAAGGCTGAGGTTCAGGATTTCACGGGTAGCCTTGCGGGTGTAGTCCGTGATGGATGCCATGAACGTGTCCGGTCCGAGTGTGTGCCGCTCTATCTGGAGCAGGGTCTTCTCCCAGCTTCCTGTCAGGGAAACATCCGCCACGAGCATGTCCTTCACCGCATCGTAGATATGGAGTCCCTTCTCTGTGGGGAGGATGCTCTTGCCGGAGCGGGCGATATAGTCACGTTTGAACAGTGTGGTGATGATGGCGGCTCTTGTAGCGGGCGTGCCGATGCCCAGCTCCTTCACGGCCTCGCGTGCCTGTTCGTCGGCTATCTCCCTGCCGCAGGTCTCCATTGCTGCCAGCAGCGTGGCTTCGGTATAGAGCGGTCTGGGCACGGTCTTCTTCTGGGCCAGTCCGAATCCTGAAACAGGGACCGTGTCCCCTTCGGCAAATACGGCCGTACCCTCGTCGGTTTCCGGTTCGTCGTCCTGCCTGTCCTCTTTCCTGCGGAAGATGCCGCGCCATCCCGGACTGACGACAAGGGAGCTTTTCGAGCGGAAATCCATGTTGTCCAGACGGCATTCCATAAGAATCAGCTCCTTCTCGCAGCAGGGCGAGAACGCCTCCAGCATACGTCCGGCTATCAGCGTATAGACGGCCTCTTCCGCCTCGGAAAGTCCTTCGGGTGCGATGCCGGTCGTGATGAGGGCATGGTGGTCCGTCACTTTGCTGTCGTCCACGCTACGGGTGTTGAGATGCGCAAAGTCAAGGATTCCGGCACTTGTGGCGAATCCGGGCATGGCCAAGATTCTTTCCAGCAGACCGGGTACGCAGGCCATCACGTCGTGCGGGATATACCGGCTTCCCGTTCTCGGGTAGGAAATGAGCTTCTTCTCGTAGAGCGACTGGGCGATGTCCAGCGTCTTTGCCGCGGGCAGGTCGAGGTGCACGTTGCAGTCCTTCTGAAGTGCCGTCAGGTCGTAGAGCAGCGGCGGCTGTTGCAGGGTTTTCCTGCGCTCCACCTTCGTAACCGTCGCCGAAGAATCGGGAGTGAGACTGCGGTAGGCGGTTTCTGCCTTCTGCCTGTCGTCAAAGGTCGCGGGATGGAAGAAGCGGCGGTGTGACGTGCCGCCATTGAGGGTGACATGCAGCTGCCAGTATGGTGTGGATACGAAACTGCGGTTCTCCCTGTAGCGGCTGCATATCATGGCGAGCGTCGGAGTCTGCACCCGTCCGATCGAGTTGTTGGACGAGCCGGAGACGATGGCCAGGGCACGGCTGGCGTTCATGCCCACCAGCCAGTCCGCCTTCGCGCGGCTGTCGGCGGCGGCATACAGGCTGTCGTATTCCGAGCCGTCCTTCAGTTCCTCCAGCCCTTTCCGTATGGCCTCGTCAGTAAGCGAGGAAATCCACAGGCGTCTGAACGGTTTCGTGCAGCCCAGAAAGTCGTATATCCAGCGGAAGATAAGTTCCCCTTCACGACCGGCATCGGTTGCCACGATGATGCTGTCACAGCGGTTGAATACGCTTTCTATGACTTTCAGCTGTTTCGAGGCGGCGATGTCCGTAACCATTCCCCTGTCCGTGCGCATCTGTCGGGAGACCAGGCGGAACGGGTCCGGCAGCATCGGCAGGTCCTCCGCTGCCGTTTTCGTATAACCGTAAGTGTCCGGCATGGCCAGTGACACGAGGTGTCCCAGTGCCCAGGTTACCATATATCCGTTACCGGAACAGTAGCCGTCATTTCTTGTATCAGCCCCGACTACACGGGCTATGTCCAAGCCTACACTCGGCTTTTCTGCGATGATTGCTATCATATTGGATAAAAATTAAGCCGTTTCCCGTTTTCCATGCGGAAGACAGGAAACGGCGGTAAGACATCGGTTTACTTGATAATTGCTTCCAGATTATTTGCCCAGCGGTGTCACTCCCTGGATTTCCAGCAGCGGTGCCTCGCCCTTGCGGACCAGCTGGAGCGTGGCGTCCATCACCACGTCCACGCCGAGGAGCACGAGGCTCAGGGACATCACTTTCGTTTTCTCTCCCCTGAGGAGGGTGTCCATTTCGCCGGAGAGTTCCAGCTCGTCCTTCATGATACCGATACCGGAGAGTTCGTCCCAGTTCACTTCATCAGCCTTGAAAGGCATGTCGTTTCCGTTTTCCTTTTTCATATTTCTTTCTTTTTTTATTTAACATTCATTTTCCGTTACCTATAGTCAGGCAATGCTCGCACCTTTTGACTTGCGGTTGCCCTGTTCCTGTCGCTGGCTGTTGGCCACCACGTTTCGCTGTGACGCGTCACGCTTACGGTCGGGATTTTCGTTGTAGAAGTCCAGACGCCCCTGGTTAAAGTTCGCCTTGACGTACTGCGAGATGGTCTTCCCGTCATATCCCTTTATGCCTTCCACCAGCACGGCCTTTCCGCTCTGCAGGTCCGCACGCTGCTGTCTGGTCAGTTCCACGTCCCATACCTTGGTTGGAATCTTGAAATCCTCGCGCTGCTCGAAACCGTCCGGCGTACGGGAGTAGCTCAGGCGTCCCGTTTCCAAATCGGCCTTGATGAAGGAGGAGAATTCCTCTCCCTTGCGGTTCACCATGTCATTGAGGAAAATCACCTTGCCGTCACGGAGTTGCTGCTGTTCCTCCGCCGTAATCTTCACCCCGTTGATTTCGTTGGGGATATAGATTTCGCGTGCGCCTTCCGGAGAGTCCGGGTTGTAGCGGGTGTAGGACGGGCGGCCCGTCGCCTCGTCCAGCTTCACGTAAGAGGAGAACACCTCGCCGTCCTTGCGCTGCATTCCCTCCACGAAGATGGCTTTTCCGGCGTTCAGGTCCTCAATCTGTTTCTGTGTCAGTTCCACGCCCCCGAGTGTCTGGCGGTTGAAGAGTTTGTCGTTCTCGAAAATAAACTCGACACCCCTGCGTTCGGCATTCACCTGGATGAAGGCGTTGAACTCGTTACCGGACTTGGCGATCATGCCCTCGATATAGACCTTCTTGCCTTCACGCAGGTCATTCTGCTCCTGCTCTGTCAGTTCCACGCCCTTGATTTCCCTTGGGATGAAGGCATTCTCCGCTTTCATGGCGACCACCTCGTTGGTCAGCTTGTCAATACTGATGAAGGAAGGGATATATTCCCCGTTGCGTCCTTTCAGTTCCACGACACGTCCCATGTTGCCCGTTTCGAGCAGGTTCCTCTTGTCCTCGTCGGAGAAGATGTGTCCGAAATACGGTCGGTCGAGGTCGGGTTTCTGTCGGATACCATGGATGCCGAGCACCACTTCGCCCGCCATGGACTGCTGGAATGACAGACGTGCGTCAGTCCTCAGTACGGCCGAGCCGAAGTTCATGCTGATGGGTACTACCTGGTTGGTCTTGTAGCCACGGAGCATCTGTTCGAGCAGTCCGCGTTCCTGGAGGTATTCACGGGAGATTCCGAAATTCTTGAGCTGTTCCCAGTTGATCATGGACTCGTTGTAACGGTACTGGGGGGACTGGGTCTGCGGCTGGCTGTCAGCTGCGGCAGCCTGCTGCTGGGTTTCATTTTTCTTTGCCATTTCTTCTTGATTTTTTTGGTTGATACTTTGGTTTTCCTTGTTGCGCGGAACAATCTCGTACTGCTTGAGAAATTCCTCCACGGCTTTTGTCTTTTTTCCTGCGGCGATGTCCTCGATGGCCTGCTGTACGGCAGGATCGTCCAGCCTGTCTTCCTTGACGGAGAGGATTCCGAAGCGTGTCGGGTCTTTCAGCTGGCTCCAGAAGTTCTTGATGAAGTTCTCGAAGGCATCTGCATAGCGGTCAATCTTCAGGAAGGAGTTCCGGTTCTGCCTGTCGGCGGCTACCGTGTTGAATTTTCCGTCCTGTCCGATTTGTGACACCGCTTCCAGAATCAGTTCCATCTTGTCGAGGATGAACACGATGTCACTCATCTGCTCGTTTTCGGTGACCTGCGGTTTCGGGGGTTCTTCCCGTGCATTTTTCTTTGCCATAATTTTTGATTTTTAGTGTTGATAACTCATGTTGTCACCGCAAATATATATGAGAAAAATTGATAAATAATTGATTTGTAATGTGTTAGGATATACATTACATCTTGTGTCATCACATTACACCGCAGGCCGGAGAAAACGGAGTGAAAAAACGGGGTAAAACGGCAGGAAAAGGAGAAAAAACGAAAGGCGGCAAAGGAAAGGGAAAAGGATGGAACAGGCCGGACAGACAAGGGCATGGCGGTACGCACAGCCGCACAGAAGAAAAGGAAAAACTGTAATTATGCAGAGTTGGGAGCGAGCTGCTTTTGTCCCCCTTGATGTGTCCTTTCGTGACAGGAAGCGGAATTCTGTTTACGGGAATAACCGGATGGCGTAATCCATTGGGAAGGCATACGGGAGCATGGTTCTCCCGCCAGATTCTTTTTTATTTTGACCTGTATCTATGCGTCGTAGGTCGCTTCGCTTGCTAAGTCCCGGTACTTTCCCCAACTCGGACGGCAATACCGGAGCGTTTTTTCGGGCGGAAAATTACCGCAGGGAATTTTGTGTCCCGAAAACCGGAGGCTTGAACGTGGAGGTATTCGCCCTCCGAGTTAACTTCTCGGAAGGGACTTGTCAAGTGAAGCGTGGCTTATGACCGTATTATTGGAATGATTATGGACATTGATGTTTACGATTGAATTCGACATCTGATATGTCCAAACGGTCGGTTTGTATTGATGTACATGTATTGTGAATATTAGAATTAGATTAAGGTATAATTGGTTTCTGATACAAAGATTTAATCCTTGACCTCATTCATACTCATAAAAATCAAAGATTAAATCTTGAATTGTGTCATAAAAGTTCTTCATACACTCCGAATCCGAAACATCCGGCTATGACAAAATCTTCCCCGCTTTTGTCAGCCAGTGACAGCAGGCTGTCCAGAGTATCGCAGTAGAAAAAGATTTCATCGTCCATTTCCGTATCGGAATCCATGTTCAGGGCTATTCTTGTCTCCAGTGTCTCCAAGGTGTCGTTCCAGCGTATGATGCATTCGAGGAAATGTGGTTCATGTCCCTTTTCAGTACGGTACTCCTGATATTTTTCACGGATTTCCTTCTTGATTTCTTCCGGCTTTTTCCAGGAACTGTCGTCCACGATTTCAAGACTCAGACCCTCGATAAGCAGGCACGTGCCTCTGTCATATACCATCAGGGTACGTTTTCCCATGTGTTTTTTTCTCAAGTTTTCCCAATCGGGAATGTCCCATCGTTCGGTAGTCCATACTCCCCGATAATTTTCGGGGACAGCGAGATATTCGCTCAGTGTCATTCTTTTCATTTTTCTGTGTATTTATGGTGAAACAAAAAGAACCTTGCAGGTCTTGCAAGGCTCTCCAAATGCGGGATAGCGGTCAAACTCGTTGCAGGCGTCCCAATTAACGCTCATCGTGTATCCTTTCGGGAAATGTGTGCCGACAAATTTTTCAATCATGGCCCGTTCCTTTTCGTTCAGACTGCCGTCCTCTTCCGTTCCGTATTCCAGGGCATATATGGCCCATTCGGGGATGTTGTCCCATCCCGTCTTTGTCATGTGCGCTGCCATAGCATACCGTTTATGCGGCGGAAAGTCTGCCGATTATCTCCTGAAGTTCCTGTTCCCATTTCCCGTCGCCATTGCCGAAGGATGGATAGGTAAGCTGGTACCAGTTGTGGTAATCGAAGAGTTTCATCCTCAGCGGATAGTAGTCGAATATTTTCCGGCCGTCCCTGAAGATGCGGATATGATTTATACCTACGTTCATGGCCTGTAGTCCGTGTCCGTTTAGAATCTCATGGAATCTTTCCATCGGGGTGAAGTTGCTTCTGCTCATATCTTTCATTTTTTTGAGTTAGACATCTGCGGCTTGTCAAGCCGGTATTTTATTTCTTGCCTGCCTTTCTGTCCCGTGCCGGATAGTGCAAGGCTTTGCGAAAAAATACCGGAGCACTCGTGCGAGGATGATTTTTTCAGCAAACCACGGAGGGGCCCGGCCTTGCACAATCCAGCGGGCACGGGACGACCTTTGCAGGCGGAAATAAAACAGCGGTCTCCCTTTTTCTCTATTTTCAGTCATTGTTTTCTTCTCCCTCCTGCTGCGGGATGAGGTGTCTCAGCTCCGGATCATTTTTTATTCTTTCCATTTCTTCTTCTATTATCTGCAAGACATCCGCCTTTATCTGCGAGTAGTTGCGGTCAATCTGCTGCTGCATGATATCGTTTCCGTCCGCGTCCCTGAACTCGTTGATGACAGGAATTTTCTTGTAGGCTTTCATCTCTTCCGATACCTTGGCGCTGTCCACGATGATGCGGGCATGGAAAATCTTCTGGTCTATCTCTTCCCCGAAATTGTCTGCCACGCTGCCAACGAATGTACCCTGCGAAAGATTGGCTATCTTGGAAGCGGGTATCAGGGAATCAAGCTGCGTGTTGATGGAAGTCGAAGTGTCCTGACGGTTGATGGATATGGACTGCCGCTGCTGGAGAATCTTGCCGAACCGTTCCGACAGTGATTTTGCCGTTTCTCCGACCACTTGTCCGCTGAAGATATTGCCCACCGTGTTCTGGATAACCTTCGCCTCCTTGTCGCCGTAGTCACGTGCAAGCTGCGAGAAGTCCTGGAAGCCGAGACAGACGGCCACCTTGTTGCTTCGGGCGGTCGCAATCAGGTTGTCGATACCACGGAAATAGATGGTCGGAAGCTCGTCGATGATGATGGAACTTTTCAGTTGTCCTTTCTTGTTCACCAATTTGACGATGCGCGAATTGTACAGGCCGAGAGCCGCCGAATAGATATTCTGCCTGTCTGGATTATTGCCCACGCAGAGGATTTTGGGGTGTTCGGGATTGTTCAGGTCAAGGGTGAAATCGTCTCCCGTCATCACCCAGTAAAGCTGTGGCGAGATCATTCGCGAAAGAGGGATTTTCGCACTTGCTATCTGGCCCTGGAGCTGGTCTTGAGCTCCACCTTGCCATGCGTCCATAAAGGGAGAAAGATAGTTTTCGAGGGACGGATAAGAGGTAAGAATCGTGAAGATATCGGCATACGGCTTGTTAAGAAATTCGATTGCATGAGGGAACGTGCAATACTTTCCGTCCTTGTAAATCCGCAAATACCAGATGATTGCGGCAAGCAGGATAATCGGTGACTCCACGAAAAAATCACCCTGTTTCTGTATCCAGGTCTTGTTCAGGTTGAGCATTATCGTGTAAGCTGACTCATAGGCATCCGATATGTCCGCCATGAATCTTGGATTGATAGGATTGCAGCGGTGGCTGCGTCTGGGGTCGTCGAAATTGATGACGTAGAATTCCGGTTTGACTTTGTAATGTTGTCTGTGCTTGAGCAGATGGTTGTAGGCTATCTCCGAAAGGTCCGGAAACTTGTAGTCATAGATATACATGGCAAAGGATTTCTCAATCTGCTGTTTGATGTAGTTGTTCACCACGGCATAGCTCTTTCCGGAGCCCGGTGTTCCAAGTACGATAGAGGCTCTGAACGGGTTCACGATGTTGATCCAGCCGTCCCATTCCTTGCCCTGATAGACAAATTTCGTGGGCAGGTTGACGGAATACTCGTTTTCCATAAGCCTTGTTTCCTGCATGAAACTTTCGTTGGCGGTGTTGAATACGTCTTCCATGAGGTTGTGTTTCAGCATACGGCTGATCCATATTCCTGACATAAGCAGGAGAATGTAGCCCGTGGTAAGCGTCAGCGTATATACGGTAGCATTCAATGTCGTACTGAACGGCAGGTCAAGCATCCACCAGTTCATGAAGAACAGGACGATGCCGCCGAGGAAGGCGGCGTATATTTTCCGCCACGTCATCTTCTGGTTCTTGACACCTTTCGTACCCAGACACGAAAGTCCCAGGAATATGAAGGCGAACACTTTCGTCACGAGCAGGTTGCTGAACAGTCCTGCCGTCCTCTGGAAGTTCAGCAGAATTCTGTCCACGACTCCGATGTTGATGCCCATATCCACGAATGCGCTGTAGCAGAACCAGTAGACATGGATCACAATAAACACGATGGAAATGGCACGCATGAACTCCATGACCTTGGCCAGTCCTCTTAAATCATCTTCTTGTTGCATAACTGTAAAAATTTTGATGGTTGGTAATTGACAATCAGGATATGCCGCGTGAACGGCGTTTCTTCTTTTTCTTGCGTTGCAGTCTGCGGGCGAGTGCCTCCTCCTGCGGGTCCGGTCCGTTGATGTCGGGACTGAATATTCCGAAAGCCTGCTCGATGGCGCTTTCCATGTTGTCGGAAAGGCTCTCCCGTGTGGAGGCATATTGTCCGGTGGATTCCGGCTCCGGAAATTCCTGCGGCCTGTTAAAAAGCTGTTCGAAGGCGTTGGCGGAAAACTCCTTGCCCAGACGGGAACCGTTATATACCTCACGGTTTCTGTGGTCTATGAAGGTCACGCCGTAGATACGGCCTTCCTCGTTTTCCCTCAACACCACGTCAATGCCCTTTTCCCCGAGCAGCCGGATGAAATCTTCCCGGTTTCCTCGGCAGCCGTGCATGGCCAGCGTGACGGCATCATGGATTTTCGGCTGCCACTTCCGGTTTCTGAAATCTCGGACATTGACGGCAATCCTTTTTTCTATCCCTTCGTAGCCGAAGCGCTTGCCGATGAGCGAAGACTTGATGGGCGTGCATACCGGCCTGCCCGCATCGTCCGTCAGGGTATATACGATACCGTTGTAGGGTGAGTCTTCAAATTCTCCCCGAACCTGTTTGGCCTCGATGTTGAAGCATGAGAGCATGGCACTGAACTCCCCGAATGTCTGGAAGCGGTAGGCGGTGAACACACTTTTGAGGATATTGCCGACCTGACGTTTCACGTCCCCGTCCCGGTAGTCCGCCTTCTTGAGATACGGTTCCAGCAGTTCGTTCCGCTTGTCAGCCACAGGCTTGAGTCCGAATCTGTTTTCCAGTTCCCGGCAGGCTTTCATCGAACGATTCCATTCGTATGCGTCACTGATTTTCTCGCCGTTCTCCTTCACGCAGGTGGAGACAATATGGACATGCCTGCGGTCGATGTCCTCGTGCAGATAGACGATGTAGGGCTGGTCGCCGTAGCCCATCTTCTGCATGTACTCGCGTGCCAGTTCCGCGAACTGCCCGTCCGTGAGGCGGTCGTCCACCGATGGGTTCAGAGAGATATGCAGTACCGGCTTCTCCGTGTTCCTGTTGGCGGCGAGGTAGCTCTCGAAAGCCCATAGCGTCTGCTGCATGACATTGTGGGGATTTCCGGTGAGGTCGGTAATCATACGGTTGCCCGCGATGATACGGGCGGTTGTCTCATCCACTTTACGCTGGTTGTAGATGACCGCCCCGTAGAGCGATACACCCCTGTTGATCTTAGCCACCATTCTGCTGTTCCTCCTTCTTTCTTTTTATAAGGTATTCCTCCTCGAACTCCCGGGTAAGCATGATGATCCGCTTGCTCAGCACCACCAGGTCGATGGTGGCCTTTTCCAGATTGCGGAGCAGGGCGAACGCCCGTTTCTCGCCGAAATTGGACTTGACTGCCTTCACAGTCTGGTTGTAGTTGTTGCCGATGGCCTGGAACTGGTGATAGAAATTTGTAAGTCTGATGTAGTAGTCCATCGCAGCCTTGTCGATTCTGACGACCTTCATTTCACGTCCGAAAATCATCGCCTTGATGAATCTTGCCCGTTGTTTCATCCCGGATTTTTCAAACAGCAGCTCGAAATTTCCGTTCTCTTCCGAAGTCAGTTTGATACCGTAGCGGAATACTGCCGGGTCGGTCTTCGGTTTTCTGCCCGTGCTTCTTCTTGTTCTTCTTTTACTGTTTTCTTCCATACGCATTGAGATTTTCTGTTTCTGATTTTACGTCATGGATTTCCGACTTTGGAGGAAATCCCTCCCGAGCCTTCAGGCGAGTGGCAAGTTTGTTTTGGGATGCCCGAATCATTTCGGGCTGCCCAAAACACAACTTGCTATGTTCGCTTGAACATGAATTTGCCTGAAGTCAAATTGAGTTTTGACCTTCAGCCTCATTCTTCGGCTTCGGGATAGCTCCATCCGGCATCCATTCCGTTGTCGGTGGCAAAGTTACGTCGGTATATTCGTCTGTAAAACAGTGGATTATATGTAACAAGATGTCATACGGTGACAAGGGTCGTCACCGTCTCCGGATGATGGTGATCATTCGGGAAAATCCCCTTTTATTTGCAGTGTGAATGATGGAATTTGTGCAATACTTAACGACTGAATTACTGCAGTACTGACTGTGTGAATGCAGTACTGACTGACAGAACGACTGATTGGCTGGAGTACTGCACATCGGAAGTAGATAATGACTGGCGTACTGATGTTATGCAGTAGTGATGGAAAGCAGTGATGATGTACTGGCGTAATGCTGTAATGACAGGCTGCATATATCCAGTCAGCCAGTAAGTATGGAATCTGTTATGTTCAATATAAAAGTAAGAAGCGTATGAAAAAAGAAACAGTTTATGTTGCCCTTTGCAACCAGAAGGGCGGAGTCGGCAAATCGGCCATGACGATTTTGCTTGCCGGGTATTACCATTATCTGAAAGGACTGAATGTTGCGGTTGTTGACTGTGACTACCCACAGTTCAGTCTGGTCCGTATGAAAGAGAGGGATATGCGTACTGTCGAACACAGTGAATATTTCAAGCAGCTGATGGTATCCCAGTTTGAGCGTATCAAGAAGAAAGCCTACACGATTGTAGGATCGAAAGCGGAGAATGCCCGGCAGACGGCAGACGAACTGGCGGCGGGCGGCGATTATGACCTGATTATCGTGGATCTGCCCGGAACGGTAAATTCCAGAGGGGTTCTCAATACCATTGTCAATATGGATTACGTGCTGACTCCGATTGTTCCGGACCGGATAGTGATGCAGAGCAGTCTGTCATTTTCCACAACCGTCCTAGATTATATCAGGGAGATGAAGGATATTCCGTTGAAAGAGTTCTTCTTTTTCTGGACCAAAAAGGATGCCCGTGCTTCAACGGAAGTATTCGACGCCTATTGTGCCATTATGCACAAGTTGGAATTGAATGTTCTGGATACCATTGTTCCGGAAACCAACCGTTATGAAAAGGAATTGTCACTTCTCAACAAGTCCTTTTTCCGTTGTACCCTTTTCCCGCCTCCAGCCAAGCTGATGAAAGGCAGCGGACTCGCAGAACTTGCAGAGGAACTTTTTGTTAAATTAAAACTGGAATGTCATGGCGAAGAAACAGGTAACGGTAAATGAGGAACTTCTCCGGGGAATTATGGCAGGGGATGTTCCGGTCTATGGCAAGAATGCTCCGAAAGACGTAATCATTGACGAGGAATCTGTAGAAGAAGATATACAGGAAAAGGGGGACGATACCGGCGGTCATGATATGAAAAGTGCCGTAAGACAGAAAAAACGCAAGGATGAATCCGGTTCGTACCGCAGGCAGTTCCTCAAGGGTGGTAATATCCAGTTGAGACAGCAGGCCTATATCAGTCTTGAAAATTACCAGTTCATACGGAGATTCCTGTCCGTTGTGGCCCCGGGAGTCAGTATGTCAAAATATATCGATGATATTCTGACCGCTCATTTGGAGCAGTACCGGGAGGAAATAAACAGTCTTTATAACAATCAAATCAATAATCAACCTTTATACAAAGAATAGTTAGGGAATATATTCATGAAAATGACATTGAAAGTGTCCGTAACAGAAATTGTATAATGGGAATAACACCAAATAATTGTAAGCACTATGGTAACGATTTTATATTTTATGGTCAAGACGATATGTGTGACCATCATACTTAATCATTTATGGGTATTTGTTTTCGGAAGCAGAATGTACGGTTTATGGGACGGGGTTGTCCGTTGGCTACGTATCGTCCGTGTCAGGTCATGGAAACTTCGCAGGAAACATCTGAAGAAGAAAAAGGACGTGTGGCGAAAACCGGAAACACAGACCACGTCTGAAGATACGGTGCCGGTAGGAAAGCACATTCATAAGAATTCTGCCGTAAGTGAAACTGCATCACCGGTTTCAGATGATGATGTAATCGGCAAGACAAAGATTGTATATCTTGAAGACCCTGATATTCGTAAGAAAGTACCGGTTCGTTCTGAACCTTTGGAGAAGATACCTGTAGAGGAAGACAGGGAAATCAATGCCGATGATGTGGATGACACTCTTTCTGGCGGGAAAACCGGTCTGTCCGATGAAGAAAAACGTGAATTGATGATACCTGCGGATTCTGAACCGGACCCGGATTTCAATACTGCATTGACATATGAAGACATGAACAATATGGCTGATGTGCTGGTGGATAACGCTACTGATGAGACCAAGATTATCCGTGCTGTTCACACTATACGGCATAAGTTGTCCGGCACCCAATTGCTGGCTTTCCTTGAAAATGAATCCGGTTTCCAGCAGAAAATAGACAATCTTATTGACGAATATATGGATAAGGTCGAAGGTTTTACGAAACAGGATGCCGGGGAAAAAGCCGACATTTCATTTGATATAAGGAAATATACTTAGCCGTTAAGTAAAAAAGTTGTAGCGTTGAAATGATGATAACCCCGAAAGTAAGATAAAACGTTCGGGGTTATCATTAGTTATACTATTAAAGGCTTATTTGAGTATAGTTCTGCATTAACTCTTATTTTCTGCACTTTATTATTATTCTTGTAATACGAATATGTAAATATAGTATTAATAATCAGTTAATTATAATTATTGAAGTAATATTTTGTAATAAAGAAGTTCTAATATTCAGCAACTTATAACATAAGAAGAGGTATATAGCTAAAAAAGTTTATTTCACAAGGATGATATCATCGAGTTTGGTGGTGTACTGTTTTCTGATATGTTCACTTTTGAGGTGCCAGGACTTATCTGTAGTGCCCTGGAAAGCTACCTTTATGGTGTTGTGGCCGTTCTTGTTGTTGATTTACTACAAGATTAATCGCATGTGTGTGGATATGATAGATAAATTAGTATTTAATTAAATGTAAATGGTAATCTATTAGGGTATGAACATAGCCCCAAAAAGAACTATTATAAGATATATTTATAAACGAATATTATAGTTAATTTTGTTTGCTGTTTATGTTAAAAGTTTATCTTTCATAGGATTGTTGTTTGCTTATAATTATTTTTATAAATATATAATTTATAACTCTATGAACAATAAAATTATTTATACATTCCTTTTACTTATTGGAATTTCAAGCTGTAGTATTAACCAAGTTGTATCAGATGTTGGTGTTCCTTCATCTGTAAAGGGATATGCCGTAAAAACTGTTAAGGACTATATTAATAGTGGTGAATTTATTGAAGTTACTCAGATAACCGATTCCAATAAAGCATATAGTTATTCCTTTCAGAAAAAACAAGAAGAAGATTATAAAATGAAAGCAGCCGCTTATCGATTTTATAAGCATTGTACCCAAGATAAAGATGGAATAATAACTTGTAATGTCGCGAATGGTAAAGATATTAATATCTCAGAAGAAATATTTGAATTGCGTATTAGGGATATGGAGTCTTGTAATGAATGGATAAGAAAATGTAAAAAGGAAGGTAAGAATTATAAGATAACACGTCTTGATGATAAATATTTTAATCAACTTCTTAACTATAAATAATGACAGTATGTATTACTGCAGGTTTTGTTTTTTGTTGTTTAATATTGGGGCTATTATAGGTGTTCATTTTAAGGAAAAGAAAAACTCATGCCAATATTGTTAGTAGTTGGGTTGATTGCATTTATATGCAAAAAAAGCTTTGAAAAACAGTGAGAGTATAAATTATACTCTCACTGTTTTTTAGGTACATACTTTATTTCAATTATTCAATGTCACTTCACGAGGATGACATCATCGAGGTTGGTGGTGTACTGCTTGCTGATGTGTTCGCATTTCAGGTGCCATGACTTGTCTGTGCTACCCTGGACGGCTACCTTAATGGTGTTATGACCGTTCTTGCGATTAATCGCATCTATGGCGGCAGCCAGGCGTGACTGCTTATCACGGTCTATGGTATCAAAAAGGTTGGTCTGGATGGCAGAATCAGGAACTATGTTCCAGACAATGACACCGGCTTTTTTATATAAATATCCCCCCTCTTTACGGAAATCCATGCGGAGTGCCCGGACTGCGGTGCTAACAAGTTCCTGAAGGTCGTTGGTCGGTACCTGTAGGTGGATGGTACGGTTGATGCAGTGTTGTGGAAGATCCAGACGGAAACGGCTGGTATAGGCGAAGACTGTTATCTCCGTGCAGCAGCTGTGCTGCATACGAAGCTTGCGGACACATTCGGAAGAAAAGTTGGCGACTGCTTCCTCTAAGCTGGAGAGTTCTGACAGACCGGAGCCAGGGAAACTACGGCTGGTACAGATACTCTTCTTCTGTGGCAGTTCCTCGACATCGATACAAGATTCACCACGAAGTTCCTTCCAAGTACGTACACCGGTTATTGTAAGCAATTTTCGCACAAAACTCTCGCTTTTCTGAGTGAAATCCCAGGCGGTATTTATACCGTAATAGCGCAGCTTATCCAAGCTCCGATGGCCTATTCCCCAGACATCGCCAATTTCGAAGCCCTGCAGCGCCTTGATGCG
The DNA here is from genome assembly GCF_057607445.1 of Xylanibacter sp. NCBI lineage: Bacteria > Pseudomonadati > Bacteroidota > Bacteroidia > Bacteroidales > Prevotellaceae > Xylanibacter > Xylanibacter sp. Next base: position 93,461 of record NZ_DBLZAX010000015.1, read on the forward strand.
CTTTTCCTCAGAATCTATCATGCATACACCCTGATATCCCTTGTATTTCTTTCCGTAGCGGCTTGCCACCTTTGCCAGAGTCTTTGTCGGTGCAATGCCCATCGTTACCGGGATGCCTGTACCCTTACCGATGGTCTTTACAATCTTCCGGCCGTAGGAAACCAGCTTCTCGCCTTCTCCGAATCCGGAGAGATCCAGGAACGCTTCATCAATCGAGTATTGTGTCAGTTCGGGCGTGAACTCGGACAGCAGCATCATTACACGGCGGCTCATGTCACCATACAGATTGTAGTTGGAACTGAAGACAGCCACATTGTTTGCCTCCAAGATTTCACGGATCTGATAGAGAGGTGTACCCATCTTGATGCCCATTGACTTTACTTCGTTACTTCTGGCCACGACACAGCCGTCATTGTTACTCAGAACAACGACAGGTTTGTCACGGAGCAGCGGATTGAACACGCGCTCGCATGAGCAGTAGAAGTTATTGCAATCAACAAGGGCTATCATAAATATTCTGTTGCAAAGATATCAATAGTATGCCAAACTATAATCATCAATAATCAAAACTACCCTACAGGGTAGTGGAAAAGTCTCGCGAAGTATGGAACTTTGCAGCAGAAAACTAAAAACTATCATACAATGAAATTAATTAAAGTATTTTTATTAGGACTTATTAGTATCATACTACCTGTCAGTTTGTCCGCACAGACAGTTAGCGGAAAATTGATTGACGAGAACAGCCAGCCTTTGCCATACGCCAATGTGGTATTGCTGTCGCTGCCGGATTCTGCTTTTGTTAGTGGAACAATCAGCGGTGAAGACGGTTCTTTTACACTGGAGGCAACATCACAAAACCAGATAGTGAAAATATCATCTATCGGATATAAGACAGTATATAAGTCGGTATCTCCGGCAAATATAGGTATCGTACAGCTCGTTTCGGATGCACAACAATTGGGGGAAGTTGTTGTAAAAGCAGACTTACCTAAAACACGCGTAAAAGGTAATGCAATGGTGACAACCGTTGCAGGGAGTGTACTTGAAAAAGCCGGAACAGGAAATGATCTGCTCAATAAAATACCGGGGTTGTCTGCCGATGACGGATCAGTGAATGTTTTCGGAAGCGGAGTAGCTGAAATCTACATCAACGGAAGAAAAATGAGAAACAGTTCGGAGCTTGACCAACTGTCGTCTGACGATATAAAAAGCGTTGAAGTCCTTCGTAATCCAGGTGCCAAATACGATGCTTCAGTAAAAGCTGTTGTACGAATCATAACTAAGAAAACACAAGGAGAAGGATTCGGTTTCAACAATCGTGCATACGTGGGATACCAGTATGACCTTGCTTTGCTCGACCAATTTAACTTTAATTACCGCAAGGGAGGTTTTGATCTCGGAGGAATGTTATTCGGCAGAGACAACAAGTTTGAAGAGAACAAGATACTGACACAGAAAACATACCTTGATAAAGTATGGACACAAAATTCGGATATGAAAAGTCCGTTTCACACTCAGAATATTGCAGCCATGCTTTCATTGAATTATCAATTCAACGAAAATCATGTGATGGGTGTAAGGTATGATTTTAGCAGAAATCCTCAGATTGAGATGTGTCTGGATATGAACTCTTCCATTCATGTGGATAATCTATTAGAGGAAGAAAGTAAAAGTAAAACCCATTCAATAACCACAAACAACAGACATACCGTAAATGCTTATTATAATGGCAATTTCAATGATTGGAATGTGGATTTGAATATGGATGGAATGTGGTCGGATAGTAATAATCCTATCGTAGCTGAAGAATATGTCAAGCAATCGGACAATACGGAAGTAAACAGCACTATCCATACACTGGGTAAGAACAGAAATGAACTTTATGCTGCCAAACTTGTAATGGAGCACCCGTTATGGGAGGGTAGTTTCTCCATAGGCAGTGAATATACCTACAGCAGCCGTATCAACCAATACGCAAACGATGAGAATATTATACCTGACAACGACAACAAAATCAGGGAAAATGCTGTATCCGCATTTGCTATGTACGCACGCAGTTTCGGCCAGTTGCAAGCTCAGGCAGGTGTGAGATATGAGCATCTGAATTCCGATTATTATGAGTTCGGGAAAAGAATGGATGAGCAAAGCCGTAAGTATGACAATGTATTTCCTTCCATATCCCTGTCATATCCTATAGGTAAAACCCAACTGATGATAAGTTATTCAGGCAATATAGAACGACCAAGCTACAACAAGCTGTCAAGTGCAGTAATCTATGGCAATAAATATACATACGAGAGTGGAAATCCGCTTCTGCGCTCTTCGATACTGAATACCCTGTCACTTAATGCATCATGGAAATGGCTTTATTTCAATATGAATTACAGTCGCATCAAGGACATGCAGATACAGGTAAGCCAATCCTATTCGGATGCAGATCCTTCTATTTCTCTGTTCACACATACCAATGTTCCTAAGGTGGACAAACTGAATGCTACCTTGTCAGCATCGCCAACGATCGGTATATGGTCGCCACAGTTCACAGCCATGTACAGCCAGCAATGGTTTGTGATGGATACACCAGACGGTCCCAGAAACCTTAATAATCCTATCGGATTTTTCCAATGGAACAATACATTCAGTTTACCTAAGGATTTTCAGTTGAATATAGATTTGGAGACTTCCACACGAGGAGAAGACAGCAGCTACCGTTTAATTGAACCCGGTAGTTCGGTCAACATTTCTTTATATAAAGGATTTTTGAACGGAAAACTGGCTGTTCAACTGCAAGCTAATGACATATTCAATACTTCATCCTCAGACATACTGATGTACAGCGGTAACCGAATTACAATACTTCAGCCAGAATCACGCCGCAGTTTCGGTATGACGGTACGATACAAATTCAATACAGCCAAGAACAAGTATAAAGGAACAGGAGCTGGAGATAGCCAGAAAAATCGTATGTAAATTATGACAGCAACAATATCTTATATAAATCTCTCATGGGCAGTTGTGGGCATCATCGATAAGGATGTCCACAACTGCCTTCAATCCATGAAGCGTCCCAACGAACCAATAGAAGTTACCATTGAAAGATATGTTGTCGGTTATCTGGCATTCTGGCATATTGCCTATATTGATAAAGAAAAGATGAACAGATGTGACGATGAGAAGGTAATCGAACTTGGACGGAAGAAAATGAAGGAATACGTCACCTCACATCCCCCTGTAGCTACTTTGCCGAAGTTCTACATCGTCTTCCTAAATCAGCCTCATATTGGCTGCGATACCCACGGCCTCAGTGATGTTTTCTGCGTGTAGTTTTTCGAAAAGTTTCTTCTTGTGAAACTTGACGGTATTGGCATCAATAAAGAGAGTTTCTCCAATCTCCGTGTTCGACAGTCCTTTGACGGAGAGCTGGAGAATCTCTTTTTCACGGTCGGAAAGAATCAGTTCAGGCTGTTTTCTCCATCGTCTTCCCTCGAATGAATATAAATACCTGTCAGTACATGTATGGTCTGAAATAACTACATCTCCGATAGTTTTCTCTGGTGACAGTGAAACTGTACATAAAGCCAGCCATATATCACCCTTGTCACTCAGCAAGACAGGTGTCAGTTTGTGGTGGATAAGATGTGAGTGCTTTTCTGATGTACGGAGATGAAAGTTATACTCGATGGACAGGTCAAGTCTTTTTTCTACCGGTTGGTCATAGTAGAACCGAAATCCGGCTTCATTGATTTCCATAAGACGGTTTATTTCGTCAGACGGAACAACATCAAAATAAAATGCATAACCTCTCTGTTGCACATCTTCCGGTGAATGACCGCAGAGAAAAAGCGGGTTTGACGATACGTAAAGGAAATTCTTGCGGTTATAGTCGATGATATACAGACTGTGATTTGTATTGCGGGCCAGAGCCTTGACCATGGCAATACATACATCGGTTTTTGAATAATCACTGTCTGGTATTTGTAGGTCTGTATTTATCGGGCGAAAGAAGTCGTTTATATTATTTGTTTGCATAAAATATAATTGTTATGAGATGCTATCATCTTCCTTTTCTAAGCTGTCTTTTGATGTTGTATGTAAGAACACCCCATATCAGGAAGTTGTTCTCTTCTGTAATCTTATGGGGTGAATCTGGTTCATTTCGGTCAACAAGCCAGATTCAGTTTTCCATATTATCAAAGTGCAAAATCTTTAGAAAGGTCTCTATTGATTTATAACAGAATTATAGTTTATTTGCCAAGTAAAAATGTACTATTATCTTTCACATACTGCCCTTTACAAAAGATCGGATATCCGTATGTTTCACCATTCATAAATGGATTATTAAGGTAATTTTGTAAAGCTTCGAACGATTTACTGATATCAGCTGTTTGTCTTATATCGGAAACCATGAGAAGAATAATCTGTGAATCATTCAACACCTTTTCGTTTTCCTGCTTATTGATAAAAGGACCTCTCAATGAAGAAACAACTTCATTATAGGAATATTTACTTGCTATTAAGAAATAAGCACTGGTACCATAGGTCAGTGAACGCATATAAACAAGACTGTCTTCATTGGAAGGACTTTCAACGAATATTCCTTTTTCTGGTATATCCATTGAAACTGTAAAACCTTTGAAAATAACTTTACCCAAACAAAGACTAGCAATATTGTTTAAGTCAAATTCCTGATTACCTATCTTTGTCAGTGTGTTAGAAAAACTTTTATTATCATCGATACATAATTCTATATCATCAAGGCTCTTCAATTCTGCCAGTTTTGCGATATATGGCCTTGTGGGATAAATGAAACTCTGATATTCTTTAGATTTTATTGCTTCCTTAAATACTTTTAAATATTCAATTCGTCTGACATCATTCATCGTCGTAATATACGGTTCAGGAAAATCAAAGAAGAGATTTACAGGTTGCTTCTTGTCCGTTACTTCTTTATCAAAAGAAGTTGCAAATGAACTTTCTGGAAATACAGCTCCTACATATAAATACGGAGGATTGGCAATATCCAACCAATTTTGGACTCCATTATATTTGCTGCTTATATCTATTTCATCTCCTTTACTGTCATCAATGAAAGTATCCCATACAGGAGTAGCCTTGACTACATTATCGTTAATTATATCGAGGAGCTTATATCTAATGTTACTCGCATCGCTGGCTGGCTTCGCAAGGATTGTTTTTTCAGTTCTCAATACATACTCATGTCCTTTTTGATAATTAAACCCAAGGATTCCATTAATAGGTATTTTTGAGTATTCGGATATGCCTTCTTCCTTTACTGACATACATTCTACAGGATTTTCACTTCCCCATGGGGTATAAAAATCCGTTTCATGCGATACATACATTTTGATAATCTCCACTTTGTCGATAACTACATCTTCTTTTTTACAACTGGCAATGCTGATTGAGAATAGGAGCCAAAGTAATAGTCCTGGTAAAGCCTTAATTTTCATATCAATATATATTTTTTGTGTACACTAGTTACTATTATATAATTTGTTGATAGAAATTGGATTTATGTAATTTCTATTTTATATGTCCATCTATATTATAACACACTACAGCAGGTAAACCACTAAATAAATATGTTAAATAAATCAAACTTATCATCAAAAAAAATAACTTTAAGCTATGAACATATAATAGTTGCCTGAAATCTTTAATGAATTTACTCATTATAATTTATAGTCCGATTTATTTTTTCTTTCTGAATTGTCTCTTGATGTTGTAGGTAAGAACTCCCCATATGAGGAAGTTGTTTTCCTCTGTAATCTTAATCGGAGTATATTCCTCGTTGGCCGGAACAAGCCAGATGCACTTTTCCTTATCGTCAAAGCGCACTGTCTTCAGCGTGAACTCTCCATCGATGAAAGCTACAACGATGTCACCGTCCTGAGGTTCCAAGGCCTTGTCTATGACAAGCAGGTCGCCGTCATCAATACCACAGTCCTTCATGGAATCTCCTGAAGCACGGGCATAGAATGTTGTGGCCGGATGACGTATGAGTTCCCGGTTCAGGTCTATGCTGTCAGTCATGTAGTCCTGGGCCGGTGAAGGAAATCCAGCTCTCACACCCTGGTCTGCAAACGGCAATGACAGTTCGCTGCTCAGGTCAGCAGAATACATGGTAAGTTTTATGTTCATCCCAGAAGTCCTTTCTCCAGCATTTCCTTACGAAGAAGTTCTTTCTCTACTTCAGTCATATCAGCCAGTTTCAATCTGTGGGGATTCTGTCTCTGATAACCCTTGACATCCTCAATCACATTCTGGAAGTCATACAGAAATTCGCGAGAAGCACCATGTCTTCTGTAGATTTCAATAGCTGCTTCCAATACTTCTACCGTACAGGTATCATCATCTTGAAATATAGTAGCAGGTATTTGATTTACGACGCATTTTCGTAATAAAGCAAATTGATACATAATGTTTGTTTGTATTTCAAAATTTAACTTCTAATTATCGTGGCATATTTGTCATCAGATTCTTATAATAATTCATCAATTTTGCAAATATAGTGTATAATTGAAAGCAGTCACTCATATTAATTAATTTCTAGTAACAAATAAGTTTAATATTCAGCTACTTATGATAATCGAAGCATATTACTTAAAAAATGTCATTTCACGAGGATTACATCATCAAGATTGGATGTGTACTGTTTGCTAATATGTTCACTTTATAGCGTTGCGGCCGTTCTTACGATTGATGCAGTGCTGGAGAAGCAGTAGGAGGATAATTCAACTTGTTCAAGAAAAGAGGTCGAGGGGATTGGTATGTTATTTTAGATAACTTTACCGCTTGCGTTAGGTATGTTTGTCCCCTGTCTTTTTGATACAGTTCTCCGATCTCCGATCATGAGATCAGCAGGTGGATTTTCTAAAGTTGTTTTTCACTTTTTAGAATGTACTAAAACCTTTCTTTTATAAGCAAATCCTCTATGCCATTGAATGGAAGTTTAGAAAAGCTTGAAATCCTTCTTCTTCAACAGGGTTTGTCCGTTATGAAATCCGTCGTATATGTGGACTATGATTCTCTGTCATTCATGCTGTCACTGGTAGAGAAGAGTGAAGGCTCGGGCTACCTTTGCCGGAAGAATCAAATGCCGTTTTTCCGCTGTTTTTTCTTTGTCGCAATCCCTTTCCGATGTAACGTAACGACACCCGATGTCACGCATCGTCAGTATTGTAAATCAATAAATTATACGTTATATATTCGTGGTCGAAATCATTTTTTGTCTCACCAATTAAAAGTTTCGACACATGAAAAAAAGATTCTTTTTTGCAGCCATGATGCTGCTTGCAACGACAGGGGCTTTCGCTCAGGGTAACGGTATCGGCGGTATCACTGAAGCCACCAACATGGTCACTTCCTATTTCGATCCGGGAACCAAACTGATTTATGCCATCGGAGCCGTAGTCGGCCTTATCGGAGGCGTGAAGGTCTATTCCAAGTTCTCTTCGGGAGATCCCGACACCTCCAAGACGGCAGCCAGCTGGTTCGGCGCCTGCATCTTTTTAATCGTAGCCGCCACAATCTTACGCTCATTCTTCCTCTGATTATGGCGGAGTATCCTATCAACAAGGGAATCGGCCGCAGCCCTGAGTTCAAGGGGCTGAAAAGCCAGTACCTGTTCATCTTCGCCGGCGGACTGCTCGCCCTGTTCGTCCTGTTTGTCATCATGTACATGGCAGGTATCGACCAGTGGGTATGTATCGGTTTCGGTGTCATCTGCGCTTCGGTGCTTGTCTGGGTGACTTTCCGCCTGAACGCGAAATACGGTGAATGGGGACTGATGAAATTGCAGGCGCTGCGCCGACATCCCCGCTACATCATCAGCCGGAAGGGTTTTCTCCGGTTGATTTGTCCAACCCCGAAAAAACGAAATGTATGAGAAATGTAATGAAAGCCGCTACGCTGGAAAGCCGGTTTCCGCTGATGGCCGTCGAGCACGGGTGTATCATCAGCAAGGATGCCGACATTACCGTGGCCTACAGGGTGGAGCTGCCGGAAGTGTTCACACTGACACGCGCCGAGTACGAGGCCCTCCATTCCACATGGGCGAAGGCTGTCCGGGTTCTACCGAACTACAGCATTGTCCACAAGCAGGATATCTTCATAGAGGAGAGTTACAGACCTGACATCTGCCGGGATGACCTGAGTTTCCTCAGCCGAAGCTTTGAAAGGCATTTCAACGAACGGCCGTACCTGAACCATACCTGCTATCTGTTCCTGACTAAGACCACGAAGGAACACAGCCGCACGACAAGCAGTTTCAATGCCCTCACGCGCGGGTTCATCATCCCCAAGGAGATGCAGGACAAGGATACCGTTGCACGCTTCCTGGAATGCTGTGGGCAGTTCGAGCGTATCGTGAACGACAGCGGTCTGCTCCGCATGGTCAGGCTGACGGACGAAGAGATTACCGGTACGGAAACCTCCGCGGGCATTATCGAAAAGTATTTTTCGCTTTCGCAGGAAGATACGGCCAGCCTGCAGGACATCACTCTCGGAGCCGGGGAAATGAAGGTCGGCGACAATGTGCTCTGCCTGCATACTCTTTCTGAAACAGAGGATTTGCCGTCATCCGTGGGTACGGACAGCCGTTATGAACGGCTGTCCACGGACCGCAGTGACTGCCGCCTGTCCTTTGCCGCACCGATAGGGATACTGCTCACGTGCAACCATATCGTGAACCAGTATCTCTTCATAGACGATTCGGCGGAGAACCTGAGGAAATTCGAGCAGACCGCCCGCAACATGCACTCGCTGTCCCGTTACAGCCGTTCCAACCAGATCAACCGTGAATGGATTGAGGAGTACCTGAACGAGGCGCACAGCAAGGGACTCACTTCCATCCGTGCGCACTGCAATGTCTTTGCATGGAGCGACGACCGGGAGAAGCTGAAGCGTATCAAGAATGATGTGGGCAGCCAGATTGCCCTGATGGAGGCCAAGCCCCGCCATAACACGGTTGATGTGCCGACACTCTTCTGGGCGGCCATTCCCGGCAATGCCGGTGATTTTCCGTCTGAGGAAAGCTTCTACACCTTCATCGAACAGGCCCTGTGCCTGTTCATCGGGGAAACTTCCTACAAGGATTCGCTCTCGCCGTTCGGCATCCGCATGGTGGACCGTCTGACCGGAAAGCCTGTCCATCTGGACATTTCCGACCTTCCGATGAAGAACGGTACGATTACCAACCGCAATAAGTTCATCCTCGGACCTTCGGGCAGCGGAAAGTCATTTTTCACCAACCACATGGTACGCCAGTATTACGAACAGGGAGCGCATGTGCTGCTGGTGGACACGGGAAATTCCTATCAGGGACTGTGCAGCCTTATCCATGCCCGAACGCATGGCGAGGACGGCATCTATTTCACCTATGAGGAGAGCGATCCGATAGCCTTCAATCCTTTCTACGTGGAGGACGGTACTTTTGATATCGAAAAAAAGGAGTCCATCAAGACGCTTATCCTTACCCTGTGGAAACGTGATGACGAGCCGCCGACACGTGCCGAGGAGGTGGCGCTCTCCAACGCGGTCAATCTCTTTCTGGAGAAGATACGCACGGACAGTACCGTGGTTCCGTCCTTCAACACCTTCTATGAGTTCATCCGCGACGAGTATCAGGAAATCCTGAAGACCAAGCGTACACGGGAGAAGGATTTTGACGTGTGGGGATTCCTGAATGTGCTGGAACCTTATTACAAGGGTGGCGAATACGACTATCTGTTAAACTCCGAAAAGCAGCTTGATCTGTTATCCAAACGCTTCATTGTCTTTGAGTTGGATAATATCAAGGACAACAAGGTACTGTTCCCGATTGTCACCATCATCATTATGGAAACCTTCATCAACAAGATGAGAAAGCTGAAAGGTATTCGCAAAATGATTCTGTTGGAGGAGGCATGGAAGGCCATCAGCAAGGAAGGTATGGCGGAATATCTGAAGTACCTTTTCAAGACCGTCCGAAAGTTTTTCGGAGAGGCTGTTGTCGTTACCCAGGAGGTGGAAGACATCATTTCGTCACCCATCGTCAAGGGAACCATCATCAACAACAGCGACTGCAAGATTTTGTTGGACCAGAGGAAGTATGTCAACAAGTTCGATGAAATCCAGTCCCTGCTGGGTTTGACCGATAAGGAACGTGCCCAGATTCTCTCCATCAACATGGCCAACAGCCCGTCCCGCAAGTACAAGGAAGTGTGGATAGGTCTTGGCGGAACACAGTCGGCGGTCTATGCCACCGAGGTCTCGCCGGAAGAGTACTACACCTATACGACCGAGGAGACGGAAAAGCTTGAAGTAATGCGGCTTACCCGGAAGCTGGGTGGCAATATCGAGCTGGCAATCAAGCAGCTGGCCGAGAGCAAGAGGAAAAAGTGAAATCATTTATCAACCCATTAAACTTCTGAATCTATGTATAGCGATCTGGAATCTAATGAAAGCAAACGCCGTGAGGTCGTGTCATCCCTCTACTGGTCCCTGATGCAGGGCTGGAATATTCCTCTTTCCATACAGGAGTATTACGGACTCACGGAGGATTACCGTCTGTTCCATCAGCTTGAAGGGATGGCTCCTGACGAATACCTGCGGAAGAGACAGACGGGGGAAGTACCCGACATTCTGGAGGTGGATGCAAGACTGACACACGCGGTGGAGAAGATTTTTGAAAGTGTATGTCCCCGTCCTCCGGCTGAATACCTTGACAAGCTGAACGGGGAACTGGAGAGGCTGGGCAGTATTGCCGCCTCGCCGGGTTCCGTACATGACCCGATACATATCCGCCCGGATTTTCTTGTGAAATACGGCATTGACAGGAGCAGTCCGGAGGATGTGATACGGAAACAGGCGGAGAAGGCTTACCGGGAACTGGATGTCCGATTTGTCAGGATGACCGGCAGACGTCCCTATGCGGACGAGTTCTTCAGGAATATCAGGCCTGCCCGCACGGTCTTCTCGGAAACAACACTGCGGAGGAAACCGCACATCACCGTCCGTCCTAAGCCGAAAGGCCGCAAGATGGGACTCTGAACTAACGGAAAAGATTTATCAACCATTAAAGATTAACGACATGAAGAAAAGAATTCTGACAGCCTTATGCTGTATCTGCCTCCTTTCGGCAGGCAGGGCACACGCCCAATGGGTAGTGACCGATCCCGGGAATCTTGCCCAGGGCATCATCAATGCCGCCAAGAACATCGTCCACACGTCCTCGACGGCTGGCAACATGCTCAACAATTTTCAGGAGACGGTCAAGATTTACAAGCAGGGCAAGGAGTATTATGATGGCCTTAGGAAGGTCAAGAATCTGGTACGCGATGCCCGCAAGGTGCAGCAGACCATCCTGATGGTCGGCGACATCACGGAAATCTATGTGACCAGTTATGAGCGTATGCTCAGTGACCCTTATTTCACCCCTGAGGAACTGAGTGCCATCGCCCTCGGCTACACGAAGCTGCTGGAGGAGAGTGC
>NZ_DBLZAX010000016.1:0-76241 GCF_057607445.1 Xylanibacter sp.
AATAGGCAGACTTATGACACTGGAACGGGATATAAAACAGGCAGGGATGGATGAAAATTATACGCTAATGGCAAAAACCAAAGACCGATGGCAGAATTTAAAGGCAAAACTAAAATCAGGAAGCATAAAGATTGGCAAAAAGCGAAAACGCAAACAACACATTCAAGCAAAAAATCGGACAGGACAAAAGTAAAATATTGTATATATGATTTAAAATCCCATTCTGACTGAGAAAAATGCATGAAAGACAAACTTCTCCAAGAGGACAGGAATAAAAACCATTAAGAGCATTGCCACGAAAAAGGAGGAATCATGAAAATAATATTAAAGTGTATGATGCAGCCAATCTGCCATTAGGATGCAGACGCATTAAATTCCGCAACCGGACAGACGTTCTCAGACGCCTTATTATTTTATCTTGAGAGTATAGCCGTCTGCTTTTCGTTGACATAGCCTTACATGATGGCGAAAAAGCAAACGGAAACACGGGCGAATACGAGACGACATATTTAGAATAATGAATAAAAATAGAGGAAAAGGTTGTATGATTAAAAAATATTTCGATACATTTGCAAAATTCATAATACAAGTATTTACAAACAGAAGATTTGTCTAAATTTAAAAACCTGCATTAAGAAAGACATGAGAAAATTTTTCATCGCGGCCATAACAACGGCCATGCTGACGGCAACAGCCGCAATAGCACAGATTCCACAAAACTATTACAGTTCGCTGAAAGGCAAGAAGGGAGCCGAACTGAAAACGGCAGTGCATAACATAATAAAGAATGCCACTGTGCTAAAATACGGCTCAGGCTCAGGACGCACATGGGAAGGCTTCTACACGACAGACCGCCTGGACGACGGACAGGTGGTTGACCGCTACAGCAACGACAAAAGATACTTCGGCAACAAAGGTCAGGCTGTAAGCGGCATGAACATAGAGCACTCTTTCCCGAAAAGCTGGTGGGGCGGAAGCGAAAACCAGGCATACAAAGATCTGTATAACCTGATGCCGTCGGAACAGAAGATAAACTCGGCAAAATCGAACTACCCTATGGGAAAGGTTAACAACGCCAGCACCGACAACGGATGCACCAAGGTGGGCACGGGCAGCAACGGATATAAGCTGTGGGAGCCGGCAGACAAATGGAAAGGCGACTTTGCGCGAGGATATATGTATATGGCTACGGCATATCAGGACTTTACATGGTCGGGCACGCAGGCCCTGCAGATACTTCAGCAAGGAGACTACCCCACCCTGCGCGAATGGGCATACACCTTATATATAGAGTGGGCCAAGACCGACGGCGTTGACCAGACTGAAGTGGAGCGCAACAACGAAGTGTACAAGATTCAAGGCAACCGCAATCCGTTTGTAGACTTTCCAAACCTCATGGAATATATATGGGGCGACAGCATAGACTATGCCTTCGACCCGGAAAACACCGTGACGACATCTGAATATACGGACAATCCGGACGTTCCTACGGAAGAAACAATATATCAGGCAACATTCACATCAGAAACCGGCAACTTCACGGCAAAGAATATAAGCGAACCATACAGCGGATTTGAGGTGTGGATAAGAGACACGAAATATGGATGGAAAGGCACAGGATATGCCAACAACAGGGCATACGCGGCAGAAGCAACGCTGACTTCTCCTGAAATAGACCTTACAGGATTCAGCGAGGCAACACTGACATTTAACCATGCAATAAACTTCTGCAAGTCGCCCGAAAGCACATTCAGCGTAGAAGTAATATGCGACGGAACGACAAACACACTCGACGGAATAACATGGCCGGCAGGCAACAACTGGACGTTTATCGACTCGGGCGAGATATCGCTAAACAGCTATGCCGGAAAGAAAATCAGCATAGTGTTCCACTACAAGAGCAACGACTCGGAGGCCGGAACATGGGAAATAAAAAGAATGACGATAACAGGCAAAAGGACGACAACGGGAATAGACGGCACAACGGCTGACTGCATGCCGGACATGCAGAAGCCATACAAGGCATACACCGCTGACGGACAGAGAATAGCTTCGCCAAAAGACTATAAAGGAATAATGATTATCGTACAGGACGGAAAGACCTGGAAGGTGATGAACAGATAAGATTGAAGAAAAAGGCTAACGGCCTGCGCAGCGTTGACAGTATCTTTTGTCTACGCGTGCGCAGGCCGGAAGAACAATAACGGACATCTGAACAGAAGCCCGAAAAAGCATAACGACAAGGACAAGACAAAGCAGCAAGAAGAAAAGCACGAAAAAGTGTAAGGAAACTGATCCGATTTTATTTCAACCAGGCAAAACTAAACGCCAAAAGCGCAAATAGTGAAAGTAAAACTGCATGAATAAGTTTTAAATCATTAACCTATTGTTTTCACCCCGAAAACGGGCCACTTTTGAAGCAAAAACAGCCGCTTTTTTGAATGAAAACCAATGAGTTTTCAGCAACATCCGCACCACATACTCCAACGCAAGCAATAAACGGCAAGGAAAGAAATGAGAAACTTAACACGAAAACGGCAGCAAGAGCACAAAAATAGCATGAAAACATATTGAGATGATGCAGAGACACGTAGGCATACGACACAGCAATCCCCAAAAACAAAAACACATACTATAGGAAAAAGACAAAAGGCAGAAAGCCTAGGGCATTTATGAAAAGGATATAAAAAAGAAAAAGGCCGGACAAACGGCGCCTGCCGTATGTCCGACCTTATGATTATATTATCTAAGTTCTAATGTTCTGATTATTCAGCACTCTCGGGAGCCTTGTCGATAAGGTCCATGAACTGGTCGAGTTTCGGAGTGATGATAATCTGAGTGCGGCGGTTGCGCTGCTTGCCAACCTCAGTATCGTTAGATGTAACAGGGTTGAACTCGCCACGTCCACCAGCAGTTAGACGCTTAGGCTCTACGCCATACTGATTGATAAGAGCCTGAACAACGCTTGATGCACGGAGACAAGACAAATCCCAGTTGTTGCGGATGTTCTTCATCGCAGCTGAAGATGTGTTTACAGGCACGTTGTCGGTGTTACCCTCGATGAGCACATCATAGTCCTTATAGTCCTTGATGATCTTTGCAATCTTGCTCAAAGTCTCGGCAGCACGGTCGTTGATCTCGTAGCTTCCGCTCTTGTAGAGCATGTTGTCGGCAAGAGAGATGTAAACAACACCCTTGAGCACCTGAACGTCAACCTCTTTCAGCTCTTCCTTGCTGAGCGAGCGTGTAAGGTTATTTGTGAGGATAAGGTTCAGAGAGTCGCTCTTGCTCTTAACCTCAACGAGGTGACGGATGTACTGGTTTGACTCGTTGATCTGGTCAACCAGCTTAGAGATGTTCACAGTTGTCTGGTTGCTTGCAGTAAGGCTCTTGTCGAGCGAGCTCTGCAGTGCCTCGTATGCGCTCTTAGTCTGAGCAAGCTGCTCCTCAAGACTTGTAACGCGCACCTTGCTTGCAGCAAGTTCAGAGTTAGCGTCAGAGAGTTTGCCTTGTGTTTCCTGATATTTATTTGTCAGTTCCTTGTTCTCAAGCTGGCAGTTTTCCAAGTCCTTTTTACTTACGCAGCTGCTCACCATGAAGCATCCTGCAACCAATGATACAATCAATAAATTCTTCTTCATCATAAATTTTCGTTTATTTTTAGGTTATAATTTGTTGCAAATTTACGTATAAGACGGATAAGTTGCGCTAAAGTTGAATGTCATTAGCATTATTTAACGCCAATAAGCGTGTAAAGTAAACAACCGTTAAACCGAAACAGCCATAAGGCACATATAAATTCAATGCACTCCACAGCCTTTTTACATGCCATGAGGTGCATTGAAAATCAGTTATTTAATCTTTTCCGGCAAGCCTGCAGCTGCTGACTTTCAGCAATACTGAAACTGGTTGACAAGCGGACATTTGGCTATCGTCGTAGACAGCCGGATAACCCATGTTCCGTATATCTGCCTAATATTCTGAGGCAAAAGATTAGCATCTCTCAAACCGGCGAGCAGGAGCCTTAATGGCTTGCCCGGATTTGGAAGAGAATCGTCTAACAAACCGGCACGGGCCAACTCACGGTTGGCTTCCATGTCGTTAATTTCGTTCTTGCCTGCAAGCGACATATACTCGTCGAGACAAGTCTGAATAGCTGAGAAATTTTTAAAATCTATCATGATAACAAACTATAAATTGAGACTTCACAAATATAGTTCTTTATTTTCAGAAACAAAAATACGAGGCATTAAAAAAGCGTTACAATTTCATTTTTTAATTATTTTCAAGATAAAAATTACTTTTATTAACCAAATAAATAATATTTTATACTTTTTGTAATACATATTATTAAAAACTAAAACAATTTGTCATCAGAAAAGAAACAAAAAGAACATGAAGAATATATGGGAATAAAATCAGTTTCAATGTGAAACACGAAGAAAGCCGTCGGCATCAACAAGATAAAAGGAATAAAATAAAACAAAGCAAAATCAGCAGGCAAGATATGTTCTAAATGTTATATAAGCATATCGGTGTATTCTGCCGTCTTCTTGTTTTCTATTGTAGTATTGTTTGTCTTTCCATTAACAGTCCGCTATGACCAAGAAAACAAAAGCGGAAATACAATCAACATAAAACTACAGCCTGCTGAATACTGATTACGGCTGGAGTTAAATGAATCATGACGTCATGGCATGGATACCGGAAAGGCACAAGCCATGACGTCATGCATCAGAAGTCAAGTTCACGTGTAAGTATGCTCTCAAGCTGTTCGGCCGACAAGCGAAGGTGGAACTGTCCCTTTATGGCCACCGAAATGCGCCCGGTTTCTTCTGACACGACAATGGCTATGGCATCGCTGTCCTGCGATATGCCCATTGCAGCACGGTGGCGCAGTCCGAGTTCCTTCGGGATATCTATGCTGTGGCTCACTGGAAGGATACATCCCGCAGCCCTGATACGCTTCTTTGATATGACCATTGCACCGTCGTGCAGAGGCGAATTCTTGAAGAAGATGTTCTCTATAAGTCGCTGGTTTATGTTTGCGTCGATGATGTCGCCGGTTTCAACGATATCGTCGAGCGACGATATGCGCTCGATGACAATGAGCGCTCCGATGCGCGCCTTGCCCATGTTCATGCAGGCCATCACGACAGGCATTATCGACTCCATGTCCACCTTATCCTTATTGTCGCCCGAGACAAAGAGCCTTATTATTCCGTTCACGCGGCGGTGCGCACCAAGATTATACAAGAACTTGCGTATTTCTTCCTGAAACAATATTATTATGGCAATGACACCCACGCTTACCAGCTTGTCCATAATGCTTCCGAGCAGGCGCATCTCAAGAATCTGACTTACAAACAGCCAGACAACGATGAACACCATGATGCCGATAAACACGTTGAGCGAGCGCGACTCCTTCATCAGTCTGTAAATATAATACAGCATCAGGGCTACGCAAAATATATCGACAAAATCTTTTATGCCAAATTCAAACATACTTAAATACTTCTTTTACAATAGTAACAGCCTCAACACACGGCTTTACGTCGTGTACTCTCAGAATTGACGCACCCGAATTAATCATGGCAATGGTGTTGACAACTGATGTGCCGTTGAGCGAATGATCAGCATCAGTGCCGAGCAGGCGCGCAATCATCGACTTGCGCGACACGCCGACAAGCAGCGGAAGATTAAACTCGCGCAACTTTCCCAAAGAGGCAAGCAGTTCATAATTCTGCTCAAGCGTCTTGCCGAAGCCGAAGCCAGGGTCGAGAATCACGTCCTTAACACCAAGAGAATGGAGCGTCTGCACTTCATGAGCAAAAGCCTTCATCATGCTCATTATGTCGGGCTTGACCGACATGAGTATGTAAGGCACGCCAAGACGGGCCACCATCCTGAACATCTCTGGACACTCACATCCGCCTTCGCCGACCTCATCGCCTGCCGTATAAGCCTCGCTGCCGCCGAAAGCACCATTGACGTTGCCTTCAGATACATCATTTATTATGCCAGCCCCAAACTCTTCAACAGCCATGCGGGCCACTTCGGGTCTGAACGTGTCGACAGAAACGGGGGCATCGGGCTGCACGCTTCTTACGGCTTTCAATGCCATGCGCATGCGCTCCATTTCTTCTTCCTCAGTAACATGAGCCGCACCGGGACGCGTAGAGAAAGCCCCTACGTCGATAATCTTGCCGCCTTCGGCCATTATCTGGTCGGCCCTTGCAGCAATCTCAGCTTCAGTCTGCTTGCGGCTGCCGGCGTAAAAAGAATCGGGAGTGGCATTGAGAATGCCCATAACACAAGGCTCAGACAAATCAATCAGTTGCCCGTTAACGTTCAATATATATGGAATAAAGCTTTTCACAATATAAATTAAAGAATAAAATTAATCTCAACAGATGGCAAAAATACTCATAAATATTGAGACTCTTTATATTTTTGACGTTTTTTATAAAGAATAAAAACAAGTCGGAAAATATATTTATATCCAAGCCGCCTGATTTGGGCTTAAACCTCAATGAGCCGACGGAACAGCCTTACACTTGCCGCTGAACTCAATTATGTCAAGACGTATTATGCCTACACGATGAAACGATTTTTCAGCGGCCTTCATTCCAGCTTCTTTATATTCAGGCGCCAACTTGTCTATCAGCAGTTGCAGCGCGTGCCTCTTTTCTTCATCATCAAGCGCCGTTACAGCGTGACATTTCATCACCACACTTTCATATTCGGTAGTGAAGCGAGACGGCAACAGATTTGTATGGCCAACTATGCAGAACGACGCATCCTGATTGTACACCAAGGCCCTGAGTTTCTTTCCTTCAGGAGCGCAATGTATATAAAGACTGTGTTCGCCGTCCCAAACATAATTCAGCGGCAGACCATAGGCTCCACCGTCAGCATCTACCATGGACAACACTCCATATTCGCTGTCTCTAATAAGCTGCAAGGCACGCTCTTCGTTGAGCAGGCGGTCCTGGCGGCGCACCGTTTCGTTTACGTATTTCATTTTATTCAAAAAGTTTCAGATTAGCATTTATAACAATATATCTTTTATTTCATCAATAATTTTTTCTGTATCAACAGAATCACAAAGGTAAGAAAATATGTGCAGAACAGATTATTATTTGGCCGCAAAATTGTCATGGTACGATTTTTTGATGTACTTTTGCACCCAATAAAACTATCACACATGGACATATCAGAATTATACAGAATCTTCACCGAGCATCCGCAGGTTACCACCGACAGCCGCGACTGCCCCAAAGGTTCTATTTTCTTTGCGCTGAAAGGCGAATCGTTCAACGGCAACGCCTTTGCAGCCAAGGCTCTCGAACAGGGCTGCTCGTATGCCGTTATCGACGAAAAAGAGTTTGCCGTTGAAGGCGACAACAGGTATATCCTTACCGAAGACTGTCTGACCACGCTGCAGCAGCTGGCCAACTACCACCGCCGCAAACTTGGAACTAAAATCATTGGAATAACCGGCACCAACGGCAAGACCACGACAAAGGAACTCGTGGCAACCGTATTGGCCGAAAAATATAACGTGCTCTACACTCAGGGCAACTTCAACAACCACATCGGTGTGCCCAAGACGCTGCTGCGACTCACGGCCGAAAACGATATTGCCGTGATAGAGATGGGAGCCAACCATCCGGGCGAAATCAAGACTTTGGTCAACATCGTCGAGCCTGACTACGGCATAATAACCAACGTGGGAAAGGCTCACCTTAAAGGTTTCGGCTCGTTTGAAGGTGTGATACGCACCAAGGGAGAACTCTACGACTATCTGCGCGAGCACAACGGCAAAGTGTTTATACACAACGACAACGAACATCTGCTGAAGATTTCAAGCGGACTGAGCCTTATAAAATACGGCACCATGGACAGCGATGAACTTAGCGTATGCGGAGAGTTTCTGTCATGCGACCCGTTCCTCAACTTCAGATGGCGCCACGGCAAAGCCCAGTGGAACGAGGTAAGGACACACATGATTGGCAGCTACAACATATACAACATGCTCGCTGCGGCATGTATAGGTCTTTATTTCGACGTTACAGAGGAGCAGATATGCCATGCTCTTGCCAACTACGTGCCTACCAACAACCGCTCGGAACTGGAGGTTACGGCAAGCAACAAACTGATTATCGACGCATACAACGCCAACCCGACAAGCATGGAGGCCGCACTGAAGAACTTCAAAGAGATTAAGGCCGACCACAAGATGGCCATAATAGGCGCAATGAAGGAGCTTGGCGAAGTGAGCGACGAGGAACATCAAAAGGTTGCAGACATGCTGAAAGCCTTAGATATCGAGCAGGTGTGGCTCGTTGGCGATGAGTTTAAATCTACAGACTGTACATTCCGCAAGTTCCACGATGTTGAGGAGGTTAAACAAGCCATTAACGAAAACAAGCCCGAAGGCTTCTGCATACTCATCAAAGGCAGCAACTCAACAAAACTGTACGAACTGAAAACGAAACTCTAAGAAATTAAAAGATAAAAGTGAAAAGTGAAGAATCCATTAGCCATTGTATTAAAGCAAGATAGCTAATGGATTTTTCACTTTTATCTTTTCACTTTTAACCCAAATCTGGCATTAGTATTCGGCTGGGATTTTTGCTTTATATTGAGCGGATTTTCGTTAGATTTTTCGCAGGCATAGCGGGCTATGTCAAGAAAAAGCGAACAAAAAGACGCCAATAGAAACAAAAATACGGACTGAAAGCATGAATGCACGAAATAGATAAAGCTATATGCGGTCTAATGACTGATTTGGGTTTAACTTAATTCAGCATCAGGTTCATTTCCGCCCCTACGCCATCAAACAGAAATTCTGCCAGGCCGTTTATTGTCAGCTTCAAGGCATCGGCGTAAGGTTCATCCGTCTGACGCACCTTTCCGTTCTTTATTACATAGTAGGCATTATTCATCGGAATGTCGGCATCACCTTCAACCCTCAGCACCATATCTTTGTCAGGATTCAGTTCGGCATACAATTCCAGAGCCTTCTTGGCGTTTATCACGCGCAACATGGCCTGAATGTTTTTGGCCTGCGGACGATATTCATCACCTGCCAGGCGTATGTCTTCGCGTATAACCTCATAGCCATCTTCATCATGCAGAAGCACACAACGCTTTGCGCGCTGAATGCGGTCGAACTCTTCAAACGACGTAGCCATGGTATCTGCCGGCGGAGGCGTGCATGTCATCACGCGGGCATAGCCGCACTTCTCATACCATTCATATAGCCAGTCTTCGGCAGGAATAAGAGAAGCAAACACTATTTCCCTGTAATATACACGGAAATGGGCCTGCCGCATCAGGTTGTTGCCTATGTCCTGACGGCGATATTCCGGCCGTGTGCTCACTCCGCTTACATATACAGTCTTCACCTCACGTCCGTCATAAATCATGGTGTAAGGCAATGTCTGCAGCGCAGCCACCACCTTTCCATCTATCTGGCAGCACACGTTATACTCGCTGCGGTAGACACGCGAGAAATAAAGGTTGATAAACTTGTCTGGATCGTTGAACACCTGTTTCCATATCTCGCGCGTTTCTTCCTTTATGCGGTCTTGGTCTTCAAATGCCGCCAGCGGATGTTTCTCCATTATCACGTTCTTCTCAAGCAGTATGTCGGGCTTATACGACAGTTTGGCGCGCCGCAGTCCTTCGTCGCCCATATCTTCCTCACGGTTGATGTAATAATACTGCTCGGGCAGATGCTTCACAAACTCCTGGTTTATTATCGTGAACGCTCCTTCATAGTTTACGTCGGCCTTCTCAACACACACGTCAAACGTACACTGGTTTATCGGGCAGCCGAAGGTGAAGGCTACAAGTTTGTCGCCTACAAATATTGTTCCGCCCACAAGTCCCAGCCTATCCCATCGGTTAAACGCACGCGTCATTGAGCGCAGTTCCTCTGAAAGGTCTTCATCGGGCACATCTCCGTTGTCGTCTTTCGACGTGCGGCGCCACTGCCGTTCCAGTTCGAGGCATTGCGGAATAAGTTCCGGCGTAAGCTCGCGGTATCTGTAGTCAGGATAAAGGTTCTTAAACTTGTTTATGTGGTTGCGCTTGCTCTGCAGTTTCTTTCCCGAAAGATTTATCAGTTTGTCGCGAGTGTAGATATAGTCGCTGAAGTCGCGGTCGGGCTTTATGTCGAACGTGTCGGGAAAATGCTCCTCAATGATGTCGCGCATATAGTTGCATACGCCAAGCATCAGGAACGGATGCCCCATGGCTATCGAGTCGTCGCGTATGGCACGTATCACGCTAACCGAACATTCGTCACACGGCTCCACCTTAAACGTACCGTCTTCTTGCCGCTTCGGCCGCGGCACAGGCATCATGTAGGCCAGATGATGTCCCATGTAGAAACGGAACACAAGATAGTCGTCAACTATCGCAAACTGTGTGTTGTAAAGAAAGCGCCAGCTTATCAGGTTCGAGAACGACAGGTCGCAGTTTTGTCTTTCGCCCCAAAGCGTAAAACTCTGTATCAGTTCCTTGTCGTCTTCTGTTATATCCTTAAACTTTATCATAAAAATTGTCTGTGTTTCAATTGGCAAATTTATAAAAAATAGATGTAAACAACATCAATGCACCGATAAAAAATTCAGGCGCACAAACTGCCCGTGGCTGCCAAGGCAGGAGATAAATGTCTGACTGTCATAAGATATACTTCACGACATGCTTCCGTTTTATTAACAAAGTTGACAGACATCGGCCAGCTTAAATCTGCATGACCAATGCCCGTCAACGTTACAAAACCCAAATCATCATCAGACCGCATATAGTTTTGTCCATTTTATGTATTTCTGCCTCCATCCGTTTTTTCAGTCTTTTCGTTTACACAGACCACTATGCCTACGAAAAATCAAACAAAAATCGGCTCTATACAAGGCAGAAATACAGGCAGAATCATAACTCCAGATTTGGGTTAACACAATGAAAGTAAGCTTCTTAATGTTTATGGCAGCTTCACTCTACTGCATTACGGCATCTCTACTTCGCTGCCCTCGCCTACCGTATATTGTGAGAACTGCTTGGTCTTTGCCTCGCGTGTCAGCACTGATGAGCGGAACACTCCTGTTGAGCGTGCCCTCAGGCGGACGCTGTCGATGTTGGCTGAGGCGGTGAACTCTTCGGGACTGTTTGCCGGCAATGTTCTCAGACCTGCCGAGAATATGGCCAAGTCGTCCAGCTTAACGTTCTTGCCGTCCATCACAAGTTCCTTGATACATGCTATCATGTCTTTCAGCACTCCGTGGATAACACCGGCTGAGAACGGCGAACTGTGTGATGACATATGAGCCGCCAGCTTCTCTGTATCGTAAGTTTCCTCGCACACCGCGCGTGCATACCATTTACCGTTTGTGTTACTGTTTGAATTGCGGTTCTGATAAAGTTTATACCTAATCATGTTTCTTTCCTTTCTTTTTAGTTGTTGTACATTATTTGTTTATTATCTCTCATGCCTTCCAGAACTGCCGCTACGTTCATTTCCGCCTGCCGGCTGTGGCTTTAATGTCCGTGTCGCCTTGTTCCTTTCGACATTGCAAAGATACAACAACCAATTTCGCGTTTGCAGATTACTGCAGGTTACGAAAGGTTTAAGAGGATTGTTGGTTGTAAAGGATAAGAAAACATGGAAATGTTTATAAAAAACTGACGTTCATACTAAGAATTTTCGATTTTCAGCTAATACCTATTATAAATATTTCAGCCGTCCGCCTACTCGTAATACGACACGCCACTTGCTATACTTTCACAAAGTTATAAAGCTGAATAACATCATTACAGGAAAATACGCTATATTTGCAGTAGCGAAACAACCATTTCGGAAACGGCTGTTTCGGAAGTTGAAACAAAAGGAATAAAGAATGCTCAAACGCTATTTCGGACACATGCTGATTGAATGTCAAACCTATACACGGATTGGCGGATGGTGGGACCGTAAAGGTGAAAATGAAATTGACATTGTGGCCGAGAACGAGCTGAACAATGAAGCTACGTTTTTCGAGGTAAAACGTAAAGCCGCAAATATTGACATAGAGGTGCTGAAACAAAAAGCAGCAGCTTTTCTGCGTGCCACTGGCGAGTTCAAAGGGTATAACATATCCTACAAGGCACTGTCAATGGAGGATATGTAATATAAAGCATGAAATCCTTCAGATTTCATCGTAATCATAAATCTGTTTTGTAACAATCTCCACTGCCGTAGCTAATCAGCTTAAAGCTTTACGGTAATTACAGAAATGCTGTATCCTATATACTTTTTCTTCATTCATTGTTTAACTTTTTAGGCAAATTTGATTGTTTTGACAAATATATCAATATCATGCGCACAAAACATTATATTATCCATACCTTCATAATCAGTTGTTAAGTAATTCTTAACAACTGAATTATCATGTAACCCACTGTTATCCAATACCTTTACTATACCAACGCTTTTATTCCGCAAATAGGTAATAAAAGTTAGAACATATTTTTACGGCTCCCCCAGCGCCTCAACAATCTCTTTTACTTCGGCGGGTGTCCATGTGCGCGACTTGCCGCTGCCTAGCGTCTCGAGGCGGGCGGTGAGGCCGGGACTTAGGGCTATCCATTGACGGAGCTTGCGGTAGGCGGCACCAGGAGTCAGTGTGGGACAATAAAGCTGGGCTAGTTCTGTACGGCCATAGGCGCGAATCCTGAATTCAATCTGTGTCTGTGTATCTTTCATGATATTTATGTTTTTGTTTGTTATCCTAATTTATTTTGCTTACGCCATCCGGCTTAATCATAAAGCAACTCTTGCTGACATTATATATTATACAGCCGGGCGCTTATCTTGTACAAAGATAACGCAAATCGAGAGCAGAAGCATCAAGCTCGCTTGAATGTTATGCCGAGATGCAGATTATCTTATGCAAAGATAACGCAAATCGAAAGCAGAAGCATCAAGCTTGCTTGAATGTTATGCCGAGATGCAGATTATCTTATGCAAAGATAACGCAAATCGAAAGCAGAAACATCAAGCTCGCTTGAATGTTATGCCGAGATGCAGACTATCTTGTACAAAGATAACGCAAATCGAGAGCAGAAACATCAAGCTTGCTTGAATGTTATGCCGAGATGCAGATTATCTTATGCAAAGATAACACATCTTGAAAGAGAATGCAAATTTTAACACGCTAGACATCACGCTAGATATTTACAACAAACTGATTTTCAGACTATTACAAAGTCAACAAATCAGCATAATGTAAAGATTTAAGAACATTGACATGGTGAGTCAGCTAAGGTCAAATCAAATTTGGCGACATCAAAAAGTAGAATAAATTTTGACAAGGTCCAAAAACTGAAAGGAAAATCGTGGATTATGATTAACATAAACGTAAAAAGAATACAGATTAAAGAGTAACTGTAAGCAAAATCATGCGTATTAGTTTCAAATCATTAACCTATCGTTTACGGGTCGTAAATGGGCCACTTTTGATGCAAAAGTGGGCCGTTTTTTAATCGTAAACCAATAAGTTTTCAGACGAAAGTGAAAAAAGAAAAGAGAAAAGTGAAAAATCCAATTGCTGAACTACTTTATTGCAACAAAGCATTTGACTTTAACTCCTAGCCAACTTGTTGGCGATAACTACTCTAACTCCTTTAACTCCAGCATGAAATACAGCACTGTTTTATTTCAACAAAAAAGGGCGGCCGAGAATGTCGGCTGCCCTAGGATGAAGCATTTATTACTATAATGATTAACCATAAATCCATATTAAACCTAAATCTCGGCGAACGCCTTCTTGAGACGTCCGATGAAATCATCGGCCATGGCTTTGGTGAAGCACAGTGGCGGAAGAAGACGGAGAATGTTTGTTGAGGCACAGCCCGTGAAGCAGTGCTGGGTGTAAACAAGATTCTGACGCAGCGCCTTGTGAGGCATGTCGAGGTCGATACCTATCATGAGGCCGCGACCACGCACCTCCTTGATGTGAGGCTCCTCGGCCTGAAGTTCCTTCAGTTTAGCCATGAGATATTCGCCTGCCTCATGCGCATTGTCTACAAGATGCTCGCTCTCAATAACGTCGAGCACGGCAAGAGCTGCAACACACGCCAGATGGTTACCGCCAAAGGTTGTTCCGAGCTGCCCGTATTCGGGCTTGAAGTCGGGCGAGATGAGCACGGCACCCATGGGGAAGCCGTTGCCGATGCCTTTTGCCACGGTGATAAGGTCGGGACGTATGCCGAGCCATTGGTGGGCGAAGAACTTGCCCGAACGGCCGTAGCCGCACTGTATCTCGTCGCATATCAGCACAGCACCGTATTTCTTGCAGGCTGCCTGAAGTCCCTTGGCAAACTCCTCAGTGGCAAGCTTTATGCCGCCTACACCCTGTATGCACTCAATGATGCAGGCGCAGACGTCGCCCTTAGCCAGTTCGCGCTCCCATGCCTCAAGGTCGTTAAGGGGAAGATAAGTTACGTGATTGTTGGCATTGATGGGCGCGATAATCTTAGGATTGTCTGTCGCTTCAACGGCAAGCGAGGTGCGTCCGTGGAACGCCTTTGAGGCAGACAGCACACGCGTGCGTCCCGTCTTAAACGAAGCCAGCTTCAGCGCGTTCTCGTTTGCCTCGGCTCCGCTGTTGATCAGGAACAGCTGATAGTCGTCGTAGCCACACGCCTTGCCAAGCCTTTCGGCAAGCTGACGCTGAAGGTCGTTGACAACCGAGTTGCTGTAGAAGCCGAGAGCATTGAGCTGCTCATTGAGTTTCTCTACATAATGCGGATGGCAGTGGCCAATGCTTATAACGGCATGACCGCCGTAAAGGTCGAGATACTCCTGTCCCTTGTCGTCCCAAACAGAACAGCCACGACCTTTTACTATGTTAATGTCGAATAATGGATAAACGTCGAATAAAGTCATTTTATTTAAGTTAAGAGTGAAGAACGAAGAGTGAAGAATTCAATTGCTTTGTTATGATTGATTCACCTCGTTTTTTCACCATATCATTTATTATTTCTTTGTTTTGCCGTTTTTACTGATGCCACCAATATGGCAGTCAGTTCGTTACAGTCTTGCAACATACTTTCGGCTTCCTTGTCATTGATAAAATCAGTATCTCTAAGAAGATTTAACCAATAAAAAGTTTCGTTACATTCTTTCAATGCTACTGACAGCTTATTTATGAAGTCAGAAGAACTTTGAGCGAATTCAGCTTCCCTTACCAACGCTCCTATGGCAGTACCAGAGCGAAGCACCTGGTTGGTAAGCGCATATTCCTTGGCAGAACATTTGATATACTTCACCATATTGACTATCCGTATCGAAAATTCATAACTTTTCCGATGTAAAGGTGAATCGCTGCGGTTATATTCGTTTATTATTTTAGTTCCCATGTCCATTATGTGAATTAAGCTATTGAATTGACTAACGTCGAACGTTGTTTCTTCACTCTTCGTTCTTCACTCTTCACTTAAAAAGCCGTTGGCTTTAATCTTAGTCCTTCTGTTTCGTCAATGCCGAACATGATGTTCATGTTCTGAACGGCCTGACCTACGGCACCTTTAAGGAGATTGTCTATGCATGAAGTGATGAGAAGCTTGTTACCGAACTTGTCGCAGTGAACGAGGCACTTGTTGGTGTTTACTACCTGCTTCAGGTCGATGGCCTTGTCGACATAATGAGTGAAGGGGGCGTCCTTGTAGAACGACTTGTAGCCTTCTATTATCTCATCTGCCGGAGCGTCGGTCTTCACTACGCAAGTGGCGAAGATGCCGCGGGCGAAATCGCCACGATAAGGTATGAAGTCGATGTCGGCATCGAGCGAGCCTTGCATCTGCGTGAGGCTCTGCCTAATCTCGGGCACATGCTGATGACTGAACGGCTTGTATATGCTCAGGTTGTTGTTGCGCCAGCTGAAATGCGTTGTCGCACCGGGTTTCTGTCCTGCACCCGTGCTGCCCGTAATGGCATTAACGGCCACGTCGTCGTTGATAAGTTTCATGGCGGCGGCAGGCAACAGACCGAGCTGTATACAGGTGGCAAAGCATCCCGGGTTAGCCACATGATTGGCCTTGGCTATCTTGTCGCGGTTGATTTCTGGCAGACCATAAACATAGTCATTGCCCGGCTCAGCCAGACGGAAGTCCTGCGCGAGGTCTATTATCTTTACGTTGGCCGGTATGTCGTGTTCCAGAAGAAACTGACGGCTCTTGCTGTGACCGAAACAGAAGAACACAACATCCACCTTATCAAACGGCATATCCGACGTGAAGCACATATCCGTGTCGCCGTAAAGTCCTTCGTGAACATCAGTAACAGGATTGCCTGCGTTGCTCTCGCTGTTGGCAAACACAATCTCTGCCTGCGGATGATTTATCAATAATCTTATAAGTTCGCCGCCGGTATATCCGGCGGCACCAAGTATTCCGATTTTTATCATTTTAAAGTAGTTAAAGGAGTTAGAGGAGTTATCGCCAACAAGTTGGCTAGGAGTTAAAGTCAAATGCCTTGTTGCTATAAATAAAGAGCCAACAATCTGTGAAGCTAAATTCAATTTGCCTACTTCCTATTTTTTATTAATAGGTATGAGTTTCGGATCACAGATCCTGATACTTTATACTGTCGGATTACAAATCCGACAGAACAATAGCTTTGTAGTTTTATTGTCGTTATAGAGCAACTCAGCATTTGAATTGTTCACTTTTCACTCTATCTAAATTCACTCAACCCTGATCATTGCAGTTTTCAAGGAAGTATATTTCTTTCTCGTGGAACGATAAGCCAAAAGACGAGATAAAGAATGAAACCTGTGCCATAACTCACCATTACGGCCAAAGCCCATAATATACGTACAATGGTAGAATCTATTCCGAAATAGTCGGCCAAGCCGCCACATACGCCCGCAATCTTGCGGTCTTTATCCGACAAATATAATTTTCGGCCTATCATACCGTTATCTTTCCTCGTCCTCGTGTATTCCGTAATAAACTCTCAGTGGAGTGCTCAGCACCTTTATGAAGCCCTTGGCCTCTTCAGCTGTCCAGCCGTGCTGCATCTCGCCGTACTCGCCAAGTTTTGACTTAAGCAGATCGTCGGGCGAATCAACGCCTACGCACTCGAAGCCTAACGGACGGAGCTTCAGTATGGCCGTACCGTTCACGTTGCGCTGACTGCTTGTTAGCATAGCCTCGATGTCGGGCATTACAGGCTCAAGATACTGACTCTCGTGCAGGAACATTCCGTACCAGTTGGCAACCTGGTCTTTCCAGTACTGCTGCCATTTGCTCAACGTATATTTCTCGAGCATGCGGTGAGCCTCTATTATCAGTTTCGGAGCGGCAGCCTCAAAGCCTACACGGCCCTTTATGCCGATGATAGTGTCGCCAACATTGCAGTCGCGGCCTATACCGTAAGCAGCGCCAATCTCTTCAATCTTTTGTATGGCCTTAACCTTGTCGTCGTATTTCTCGCCGTTGACGGCAACTATTTCTCCCTTCTTGAACTCTATGCGCAGCTCGCTCTCGTCGTTGCGTGTAACGTGCTTCAGGTAAGCCTCCTCGGGCAGTCCCTGTGCCGAGTCGAGAATCTCGCCGCCACAGATGCTCGTGCCCCAGATGCCAACATTATAAGAGTATTTAAGTTTGGTGAAGTCGGCAAAATATCCGTGAGCGTTAAGATAGTCGACCTCCTCCTTACGCGACAGAGCCTTGTCGCGTGTAAGCGTGATAATCTCAACGCCCGGAGCCATAACGAGGAACGTCATGTCGAAACGTATCTGGTCGTTGCCTGCTCCCGTTGAACCGTGAGCAATGGCGTCGGCACCAATCTGCTTTGCGTAGCGTGCAATGGCAATGGCCTGGAAGATGCGCTCTGACGACACTGAAATGGGATAACAGTTGTTGCGGAGCACATTGCCGAAAATCATATATTTCAGACTTTTCTCATAATATTCGTGTGTAACGTCGAGCGTGACATACTCCTTTGCGCCCAGTTTGTAGGCGTTTTCCTCGTTCTGCTTGAGCTGCTCGTCGCTGAATCCGCCAGTGTTGGCGCATGCTGCATAGACCTCATAGCCCATGTCGTGCGATAGTTTCATCACTGTGTAAGAGGTGTCGAGTCCACCTGAGAATGCCACAACTACTTTTTTCTTGTCTGCCATAACAAATATGTTTTTTAATCAGTTTCCAATTCTTTTAATTCTCTCAATAACGTTTGCGGGCAACTCTATCGGAGTTTTGTCGCCCTCGTGCTCGGCCGGGTCGTAAAGCATGCCTGTGCAGATGCAGTAGCGGCGGCCCGTGCGCTTCAGCACGTCTACGTTGATGCAGCCCTCACATCCGCGCCAGAATGCCTCGTCGTCAGTAAGGTCGGCAAAGGTTACGGGCAGATAGCCCAGCTGCGTGTTCATGCGCATCACGGCCGAACCGCTCGTCAAGCTGAATATCTTGGCTTTAGGCCAGCGTGTGCGGGCCAGCGTGAAGGTCATGTCCTTTATGCGCTTCGACACGCCCATGCCCCTGTAGTCGGGATGAACGATAAGTCCCGAAGTGGTTACATAATGTTTGTTGCCCCATGTCTCAATATAGCTGAAGCCGACAAACCTTCCGTCACACAGGGCTATAACGGCCTTGGTTTCTCTCATCTTGGTTGCCAGATACTCATGGCTACGGCTGGCAATACCCGTTCCGCGCACTTTGGCGGCTGCCGCCATTGTATCGAGAATGGTGTCAACATATTTCTCATGTGACGCATCAGCCACCATTACTTCAATTTCTTTCATCATTGTAACGTTTCTGCCGTAAAGGACGTCAAGCCCCTGCCCGAACCAAATGAGGCACGGGAAAGACCGGACGAAACCGGCATTGATACATTGTTTATATTAAAAAGTTTCTGTTATTTATTATCTATTGCCACCTTTATTTTATGTCAGGAATGACGTTGCGCAGCTCGGCCACAATGTCTCCGTGCCTCACACCGTCCTTTATGACAATAAAAATAGTGTCATCGCCGGCAATAGTGCCCAATATCAATGGTATACCACTGTTGTCGATGTTGTAAGCCAGACTGCTGGCATAGCCCGGACGTGTCCTAATAACGCCCATGTTGCCAGAAAAGTTGATAGACATAAATCCCGACGTAAGCAGCATCTCGGCAGCCGTCTTAGGGCTCGACACGCGCTTATACATCGTCTCGTTGGGCAGCACATAGAAGTATTTGCCGCTCAAACTTGTAGCCTTTGCCACCTTAAGCTGTTTCATGTCGCGGCTCAACGTGGCCTGCGTAACCTTGTAGCCTTCTTTCTCAAGAGCCTTGAGCACCTCGTCCTGACAACAAAGCTCCTGGCTTGAGATAAGCATACGCAAAGTCTGTAATCTACCGTTCTTTGATTTCATTTGCCTGTATATTTATTCATTTATGTTTGCAAATATACAACCATTCACGTATATATACAAACATTTTTGTATAAAAATACGCCAACAGAACTATTTTTCACATATTTCTGAATATATATTCAACAAAAAAGCAGGATGCACAACTGCATCCTGCCTCAACACTTATAATTTGCACCGTCAAAAGGCGCAACTGATGAATCTTTTATTCTCTGCTGTTTCCGAATATCCTGAGCAGATAAAGGAAGAGGTTGATAAAGTCGAGATAGAGCGAAAGCGAGCCTAAAAGGGCTATCTTTTGTGTCTCCTCGTTAACATCGTCTGCCATAATCAGCATCTGCTTTATCTTCTGAGTGTCGTAGGCTGTAAGACCGACAAAGATCAGTACGCCGACGTAGCTAAGTATAAGACTGAAGCCGCCGCTCTTAAGCAGGAAGGCGTTGACCACAGTGGCAATGATCAGACCGATAAGGGCCATCATAAGTATCTTGCCCAATGAAGACAGGTCGGCCTTGGTGAAATAGCCTATGGCTGCCATAACGGCAAACGTGCCGGCCGTGATAAAGAATACGCTGGCAATAGACTGCATTGTATATACGAGCAGAATAAGCGACAGCGTGGCTCCGTTGAGGGCTGAATAAAGGATGAAAAGCAGTGTGGCTGTGGTGAGCGACAGGCGGTTGATGCGTGCCGAAACAGTCCATACCAAAGCCAGCTCGGCTATGAACAAGCCCCAGAACAGCAGTTTGTTAGACACCAGGGCTGTTATTATGCCGGGACTTGAAGCCACGCCATAAGCCACAAAGCCTGTTATGACAAGGGCCAGAGTCATCCACACGTAAACCTTGCGCATAAGCGACGGGAAGGCTACCGACGCGATGTTTTCTTTCTCGCGTATGAGATCATACAATCTTTCTTCGTTCATTTTTTCTTTTCGGTTTTGTTGTTTTTATGATTTCTTTTTTATCTCCTAACTCTTAAATGCCCGGCAAAGCAGGCATAATATGTTATGCAAACATAAGCAAAAAAAGCGACAAATGCCTTTGTTTTAATAAAAATCATTGATTATTCACAAATATTCCGTATATACAGACATTGTGACAGACGTAAATGTCGATGTACATGACAGATAGGCCCCGTTCAGGCCTCGGCAGGCCTCTCGGCCACACACTCTATCATCACCGGCAAGCAGCCGCCGGCTCCGTCGGCACATACAATGACGTGAGGCACATAAGGGAAAGCCATGGAGAGCAGACGGTCGACATCGGTATAGTCAGAAAAGTCACGAAGATAAGCCACAAAGCAACTTACGTGGTTCATCGTCAGACCGTAGCGCTTAAGCCTTACGCCCATGTCGCCAAGAATCTGTCCGGTATACTGGCGCACATCGAGCTGACTCATATCGGCATCAGTCGCAGAAGGAAGTACGAACGGCGGGATGTCAACACGCAATCCGCTGCCTAAATCTACGCCAAGGTCTATACAGCCATAGACTGCGGCAGACTCATCTTTTGCCGAGCCTTCATCAGAGCAAGGAGGAACGACAGCCTTGGCATCGCCACCAAACGACAGAAAGTCGAGAGCCACCACGGCTCCGTCGGCATGTGTTACGCCGCCAACAACCGTAACCGCCATACGCAATTTGCCGGCATCAATGCCATGACGCCCGAACACGTCGTCGCGTGCCTTCTCAACGGCATCAAGACAGCCGTCAGTATCAGCCACATAAAGCCACACGCGCAGGCAGCCAACTCCTGAAGCGTCATCGGCAAGATGAGCCGAGCCGACAAACTTTTCGAACAGAGCCACAGCCTGCCCATAGGCATCCTTACCGGCCAGGTCGGTCCCGCAGAGCCTTAAGCTGCAAAACGAAGAAGCCGACGAAGCATCTGACGTGCATACAAGAAGCGAAACCTTCGACCCGTCAAGCGGAGCCTGCCCTACCACGGAACACGGCACATGCGAAAGATAGTCGTGCCACAGCTGCGACTCGAGCAGAGCGGCATATTGGTTGCGGATGTCGCTAAGAAACACCTTAACATAAACGATATGGCGGTTTTCAAGATTCTCCATATCAACATAATCGCCCGTCTTCATGTAGAGATGGCACAGCCGCTCCCAAAAATTTCCCCTGGCAACGGCCGACAGAACAGCATATTTTTCCATAAGCAGATATTCTTTTTAGGCGCAAAAATAATGCTTTAAAATTTAAAGCATACGCAAAAACAGCTTTTTTATCACAAAATTGATATCAAAGACATAATATTTCATTCACACCGGTCAACATCTGCGCATCAAAATATCAGCGTAAGCAAAGGTATGGTGACAACGGAAAGAATGGTAGTGATCAGCGTGCCCTCAACCATCTCGCTCTCATCGCGCCCGTATCTCAGGCAAAACATCGTGCCATAAGAGGCCACCGGCATGCCAATAAGCACGGTGTTGATGCGGTTGATTGTCTCGTCTACTCCACAAAGGCGCAACAGGAAATATATGGCTACGGGGATTATCAAGAGACGGAAGGCCGACATGACATAGACCGACCTTGTGCCGAGTATATGGCGGGTATCCATCTGGGCCATCGAAGAACCGATAACAAGCAACGCTCCCGGAACGGTGATGCCTCCCAAAAGATGAAACGGCTCAGACACAACCCTCGGTATAGAATCAAGTCCAAGGGCCACTATAACTATCGAGACATAAGACGCCACCATTGGCGGACAATACAGCGTGCGGACATTAAATTTGTGTCCGTCTGTGCTTCCAAGGACAAACGACAGACCGACAATAAAGATGAAAAGTGTGTTGGGGATGTTGAGCAGACTGGCATAGAATACGGCCTGGCTGCCAAAGATTGATGCCACAACGGGATAGCCGATAAAACCAACGTTGGCAAACATAAGCATAAAACTATACATTCCGCGATAGTCGGCTTTGCGGACAAAATAGCGTGGAAGGAAATAGGCTATCAAAAACAGCAGTACATAAGTAATCATGCCTACGCCGAGCAATGGCAATATCATGCCCCGGTCGGGAAAAACGTCGCCCATCACTGACGATATGATAAGGCAGGGACACGACACGTTGATAATAAAACCTGACAACTTACGGTCGAAATCGCCGCCCATAAGTCCGCATCTGTTTGAAACAAATCCCGCCACTACAAGCAGCAGGAGTATGATCATCTGTATGACAATGTTATCCATTTTTATTTTTAATATATCCTTTTACTCAGTAAAATGAGTATTAATATATAAATGCCTGAACTATTTCCGGTTGTAGCCATAAAGAATGCAGACCCGACTTGTCATCATCGGCCTGCATTCTCCGTTAGCAAATATGATTTAAAATGTAGAATTCTATAATGACTCGAGCATTCGCTTGATTACCACAGAAGCTGAAATCTCGCGATTGGCTGCTTCTGGAATGACGAGCGAATTAGGACTTTCTATCACATCGTCTGTTACGATAAGACCGCGGCGTACGGGCAGACAGTGCATAAACTTGCCGTTATCTGTAACAGCCATGTGTGCCGCGTCTATTGTCCACGACATGTCCTTGCTCAATATCTTGCCATAGTCAGCCGGACTGGTCACGCCGGGACAGCTCCAGTTTTTGGCGTAAACGAAGTCGGCTCCTTCAAGAGCTTTCATCTGGTCGTACTCAACACGGGCATTGCCAACAAACTTCGGATCGAGCTCATAACCCTCGGGATGAGTGACAACAAAGTCTACGTCGGCAGCGTTCATCCACTGCGCAAACGAGTTTGGAACGGCCTGCGGCAATGCACGGCAATGGGGTGCCCATGACAGAACAACCTTCGGACGGGCTTTTGTCTTGTGCTCCTCAATGGTAATGAGGTCGGCAAAAGCCTGAAGAGGATGCACCGTTGCCGTTTCCATGGCAAACACAGGACGGCCGCTGTACTTGATAAACTGATGGAGCACGGTTTCGGCATAATCATACTCGCGGTCGGTCAGGCCTGCAAACGAGCGCACACCGATAAGGTCGCAATAGCAGCCCATCACCGGAATGGCTTCGAGCAGGTGCTCGCTCTTGTCGCCGTCCATTATTACTCCGCGCTCTGTCTCCAGCTTCCATGCACCGGCATTTACGTCGAGCACTATCACGTTCATGCCAAGATTCATGGCAGCCTTCTGCGTGCTGAGTCGTGTGCGCAGACTGTTGTTGAAGAAAATCATCATCAGCGTCTTGTTCTTGCCAAGATGCTGATACTTAAAGCGGTCGTTCTTTATTTCTTGTGCTTCGGCAAGTGCCTGCTGCAGATTGCCGATATCTTCTACGTTTATAAATGTATTCATATCTTTTTATTAAAAATTTCCCTAATACCTGAAAGTTCATAAAAACGTCTGACTTTCCGTCAGACAGTGTAGCAGATTTGCAGTCCTGTATTCTGCAAAGTGCGACAGGAGGCCTGCGCATCACGCATGGCAGATGCCGTATCGTCTTACACCTGCTCAACAAATCAGATTCTGTTGCCTTAAAATATTCAACGTTCACAGCCTCATCGCCCACAAAGAGCAAACCGGCTGCATACTCACAAGGCTAAGCGCCAAGTGCCTTTCGGCTAATCCCGACAGAGGCATTGGCATAGCATCCGCCATGAGCATTTCTTATCTTCACCTTTGCACAGGCTCCAAATATAACTTGCCAAAAGTAACAATTAAATTTGAAAAAAAAGAAACTTAAACAGCGAAATATTCTACAATCCGTAAATTA
The DNA here is from genome assembly GCF_057607445.1 of Xylanibacter sp. NCBI lineage: Bacteria > Pseudomonadati > Bacteroidota > Bacteroidia > Bacteroidales > Prevotellaceae > Xylanibacter > Xylanibacter sp. Next base: position 24,148 of record NZ_DBLZAX010000016.1, read on the forward strand.
CGGATAAAACTTGCATTATAATTTATCTAATATACAGGTTTCACTGTTATCAGAAATTCATTTTGAAGTTTCTGTCTTATTTCGACATTCCGGCTTTCAGCCCGCGTATCACAGAACTCGTAAATCCGGCATGCTCCATTTCGTTAAGTCCGCGTATCGTCATGCCTCCGGGCGTAGTAACTTTGTCTATCTCAACTTCAGGATGACTGCCGTTGGCCTGCAACAAGCCTACGGCTCCCTTCATCGTCTGCATCACTATCCGCTGCGCGTCACGCGCCTTAAATCCGAGTTCAACGCCGCCTTCTGTCGAAGCCCTGACATACCTCATGGCGTAGGCTATGCCACACGATGCAAGCGTAGTGGCAGCTCCGAGCAGCTGTTCCTCCGTAACCATCTGCAATCCGGTTGAGTCAAACAGGGCTGCCATTGCAGCCGTGGCTTCTTCATCTGCATTAACCGGAACGATAAACGTCATCGAACTTTTCACGGCAATGGCTATGTTGGGTATCACTATGAACAGCCGGGGCAGCTTTCCGTCTGTTCCACGAAGCCATTCCTTAAGCAGACTGCCGCTTACGCCGGCCATAACCGACACAATGGTCTGCCGGCTGTAGTCAACTGCCGGCCGTATTTCGCCTATAACCTGCTCTGCCAGCCATGGCTTCACCACGACAAACACCACATCGCCTGCAGCTGTCGCTGCTTTGTTGTCAGTAGTAACATTAACTCCGAGACTTTTAAAGCGCTCTAGCGTCGCTTCATGAGGAGCCGAAACAGTGATGTCGGCTGCCGCCAACATCCCGCACTTGACAAAGCCTTCCACCATGGCTCCACCCATGGCACCGGCACCAATAACCGATATTTTCATAACCTGCAATATTATTTATAAGTCTGTCAGCCCTGTTATGCCTGTCGCAGCAAACCGACTGCCGTCCGGGCAAAGACATACTTTATATTATAAAGACACCCACTCCACCGGCTTCAGCATTTTAATCATCATGCTTAAAGCACAAGCCATGCCCCCGTAATGATACAACGGGCATACAAATATACATAATTATTGTGTCTTTCTGTCCAAATATCCAACTTTAATAAAGTTTCAAAAACCAAAAGAGGCCAACATGCTGTCTCCAACCTGTTGACCTCTTCTGGTCGGGATTACTGGACTCGAACCAGCGACCCCTACGTCCCGAACGTAGTGCGCTACCAACTGCGCTAAATCCCGATGCCTTAAAAGCGAGTGCAAAGGTAAAGCATTTTTTTGAAACTCGTGCATTTTTTTCAAAAAAAATGCTCAAAAATTTGTATGATTAACAAAAAAGGCATATCTTTGCACCCGCAATCAAGCAATAACGATGGTGCCATAGCTCAGTTGGTAGAGCAAAGGACTGAAAATCCTTGTGTCCCCGGTTCGATTCCTGGTGGCACCACTTTGAAGAAAAGCAAAAGACAGTAAAATCCTGATTTCCAAGCGAAATCGGGATTTTTTGTTTTCCCCCGGCACGCAAAAAACGGCAAAATATTACCGTTTGAGGTGGAGCAAAAGGTGGAGATAAAAGGTGGAGCAAAAATCTCCACCGAATTAGAGTCTTTTTCACTGATTTGCAATGTTTTGCGCATCAAGAAAACGTGGTCGGTTTCCTACTTTTGTCCAAACTAAAAACTGTAGGAAAATGAAAAGAAGTTCATTCAATGTGCTTTTCTTCTTGAAGAAGACCAAGCTGCTGAAAAACGGAGAAGCATCCGTTTGTATGCGTATCACTGTAGATGGTACGCGAGTTGAAAACAACATCCGCAAAAGCATTGACCCGTCTCTCTGGAGTCAGGCTAAGGAATCCGCCAGAGGCAAAAGCCGCAAGTCATGTGATCTGAATGCCTATATCGAAAATGCGAGAATCAAATTACATCAGATTTTTTGTGAGCTGGAAGAACAGAACCAGCCTATAACGGCACGTCTGTTACAGGAAATATTTTTCGGACAGGACAAAGAACCGGAAGCGGTACGCACTCTCATCGGTACCATGCAGGAGCACAACGATCAATGCCGTGCCCTGGTCGGGAAAGACTATGCCCTGATTACCGTTCGCCGTTATGAAAGCTGCAAGCGCTATCTTGCCGAACTTATCAGACAGAAATACGGAAAGGATGATCTGCCGCTGGCGGAAGTCAACGGTGAGCTGGTACTTGCCTTTGAATTTTATTTGAAGACGGAAAAGGAATGTCAGCAGAATACCGTTATCCGTTATATGAAATGTCTGAAGAAGATTACCAATCTGGCACTGGCCAATGAATGGATAGCCAAAGACCCGTTTATCGGTATCAAGTTCCACGAAAAAGAAGTAATCCGTGAGTTTCTTACTATGGATGAACTGCTGACCATCTACCACAAGAAGTTTCCTCTGGAACGAATCACCGTAGTCCGTGATGTTTTTATTTTCGCCGCCTTTACCGGTCTGGCTTTCATCGACGTGCAACAACTTTCCCCTGAGCATATCGTAAAAGACAACAACGGCAACCTGTGGATCAGGAAGCCACGTCAGAAAACAAAGAACATGTGTAATATCCCACTGTTGGATATTCCTTTGGAAATCCTGAGAAAATATGCAGATTATCCTGCCTGCAAAAAGAAAGGAGTATTGCTGCCTGTCCCCTGCAATCAGAAGATGAACAGTTACCTGAAAGAGATTGCCGACCTGTGTCTGATAAAGAAGAACCTAACTACACACACCGCCCGCCACTCGTATGCTACATCTGTCTGTTTGGCCAATGGAGTCAGCATTGAGAATGTAGCCAAAATGCTCGGTCACTCCAATATCAAGATGACGCAACACTATGCAAGGGTACTCGACAGTTCCATTCTGAAAGATATGAATAATGTAAGGGATATACTTTCAAATTGCCTATAGCTTATGAAAAGAGACATTATCCATATAATGGAGGACGGCAGGATTGTTATTCCTGCTGTCCATCCTGATAAGATTCGTATGGACGAAGCCGAACTTGTCGGCTTGTTCAATGTAGTTGCACCGACTTTAAGGGCTGCGAAAAGAAGAATATATAAACTTGGGATATTGCAACCATTCACCGCAGAACAACGTATTCCGTTAAAAGAGGGGTATCAGGTAGTCTATAACTTGGAAATGATATTTGCGCTTGCCTTTCAGATTAATACTTATCCGGCCCAACAATTACGTGAGTATATAATAAGCAGGCTGTTTCAATCTGAAAAGTCAATGATTATCTGCATGGTGAATGGAAATCATAAGTCATATCTAAAATGCTGATAAATATTGATTTTACTATTTCATGCGGATAATAAGCCGCAAAATCTGCGGTTAATTATCCGCAAAACCGTATATTTGCAGAAAACAGTGATGCCTATGTATATACATGAACATAAAGAATGGCCTTCCTTTTCGTGGAACAAGGAACTTGTCGGTGAGAAACTGAACAAGGTAAACAAAGCTGTCGGTTATCTGATGGGACGCCTTAGTGTAATCGGTTTTAACGACAAGATGTCTGCCGTAGTTGAATCCATCTCTCATGACATCATTGCATCATCAGAAATTGAAGGAGTGGAATTGAACAATGAACAGGTACGTTCATCTGTAGCCCGCAAACTCGGAGTACAACTACCGAATCCGACCGAATCTTCACGATATATAGACGGAGTAGTGGAAATGGCACTTGATGCAACCGTCAATTTCAACAGTCCGCTTACCCATGAAAGACTCTTCGGCTGGCACAACTGCCTGTTTCCTACCGGATGGAGCGGTCCAACGAAAATAGATGTAGCCCGATACCGCAGTGGAGAGATGAAAGTTATTTCTGGAATGTTCGGTCGGGAAAAGGTACATTATGTAGCACCTGCTCCTGAAAGAATAGACGAAGAAATGAATCGGTTTCTGGACTGGTTCAATTCAGATGCACATAACGGCTATGTAAAATCGGCGATAGCCCATTTGTGGTTTGTCTGCATCCATCCTTTCGATGACGGAAACGGACGAATCGGACGAGCCATTGCTGATATGGCACTTTCACAGGCCGAAAACTCAAAGATGCGTTTTTTCAGTATCTCACATCAGATAAACAAGGATAAAAAACAGTATTACGACATATTGGAGAAAACACAGAAGGGAAATTGCGAGATTACTGAATGGATCATCTGGTATCTTGACTGTCTGCTCCGTTCTGTCGAGCAATCCGACGAAACATTGTCGAAGGTTCTTAACAAGGCCATATTCTGGCAAACCCATGCCGAGACAGTCCTGTCCGAACGACAACGTGAAGTCTTGAATTTATATTTGGACGGTTATCCCGGCAAACTGACGGCTAAGAACTGGGCAAAACGTGTAAAGGTATCACCAGATACAGCAGCACGCGATATAAAAGATCTGGTAGAAAAGGGTATTCTGATACCCCAGCAGGGGCGGGTTCGTGACGTATTTTACGGAATCCGGTGCAGTGACTCTATCCTTGTCATCCCCATGCCTGAAGATTTATAATTGTTCATCATACAAGCATAAAGGCTGTGTGACATCGGTTCATCAAAACCGGCACACAGCCTTTATGCTTATCTTTTATTTACCACTCATATATGCTTCCCGATAATTCTCCTGAAGCATTTTCTCAATATCACTCTCCCGATAAAGTATCTTACCTCCCAACTGGTAATAGGATATTCTCCCTTCATTACGATAATCCTGAAGCGTACGTCTGCTCAGTTTCAATTGTGCCGACACTTCCTTGTCGGTCAGATAGCGTTCACCGCCCAGTACGGGACGGTTTCCGACCGCCAGATTCTCAATCCCGACCAGCATACGGTCAAGACTTCCCATGATACGGTGTACCCATTCTCTGCTGTCTGTTCTCAGTTCACTCATGTTATTATGGATTTAGTGGTTATTGTTTAACTGTTATATGTTACGTCCTCTGTAAAGAGCCTCTTTTCTTCTGTCCTCAACTTTCTTGACGATACCCTGCACATCTTCCGGCTTATAGAATATCTTGTGATTGATTTGAGAAAAAGGCAGGGTACCGTTATCACGGAGTGTCTGCAGGGTACGGGGCGAGATGTTCAGATACCGGCATACGTCCTGATTATCCATCCACTTGTGCAGCGTCCTGTCGTTCTCCCGGTTGCAAATTTCTATGACCCGATGCTCAAAGTATTCAAACTTACGCACCAATTCCTCAAACAGTTGTTTTTCTATTCCTACAAATTCCATATCGTTTCCTTTTTTGTTGATTGATGTTTATTCTTTTTCCGTTGTTTGCGACAAAGAAAAGCCATATATTCTGAAAGGCAATGGTTTCCGCCTAACTGGCAGCATGTGGCGCTGATTATCCTAATTATGAGGCCACTTTCATATCCTTTTCTTCAAATATCCCTATATTCAGGGACTCCATCCAATAACGATTTACAGAATAAAATATCTATGAACCTAATTCAATAAAGGTCCATAGCAATGGATAAGGAATGGTTTATTTCCATGTAACCTTACTTCATCACTTTTCCAAGCCATTGATTAGATAAAGAAGCAAAGAAGTGTTCCTTCAATAATTCACAAACATGAATGTTTACAACAGTACGACAATACGACATTAAGTCAGTAAATATTCAAGTCAATAGAACAGTAACTGTTTGAATCCCCGGTTCATTGTTTCATCAAACAGGAAAAATACCGCATTCCACACCGATTGCCCTGCATACAAACTGCAACAGGCCACATTGTTGCCACATCCCGACCAATTGTTTGACTATTGGAAAGTTATATTCTTTTTTTGCCAGACAATTCATTCCGAGATATATCGGAACATAGCAAACAAAATGAGAAAATAAATGATGAACAGAAACGGAAAAACAGGTCTGTCCCCTCCATAAGATGATACCGACAACGGTATTATTTCTCCCGGATTTATAAGGAGGATATTCAGAGCTGCTCAAAATAGCGGGACTCTGGTTTTTAGTGGAGCAAGTTTGTGTTTCGGGCAGACCGAAACCGCTTGCTCCCACTACAAGAGGCAGTGAGAGGTTCATCCCGCTGGTCTAATCAGTACATTCATTTTATACAATAGTCAACAGATGGAAAAGAAACAGAATACAGAAAGAAACAACAAGGGCGGCCGTCCTCCCAAGAGTACGACCGACAAACTGAAATATCGTGTTACCGTGAAACTGGCAACACCGGATTACTACACGTTGAAAAGCAGGGCAAGAAGCGCAGGCATATCGGCAAGCGAATACCTGAGGGAATGTTTCCGTAAAGGATATGTACGGCAAAGACTTACAGCGGAACATTCCGACTATATCCGTAAGCTATGCGGTATGGCGAACAATCTGAACCAGCTGGCTCATAAGGCAAATGCCGGAGGGTTCGATACGGCAAAGCTGGAATGCCGTGTACAGGTGGCAAGAATCGAAGAACTTCTGAACCATATCCTGCTATGATTGCGAAGATTGTAAAGGGAAGCGGATTCCGTGAGGTTACCGGCTATATCATTGACAGTAAAAAGAATGCCAGGATTATCGCACATGCAGGCTTGTTCATTGAGGATGTTGACACAATAACAAAGGCTTTCGAAGCACAGGCCGGCATGAATCCGAAAGTATCCAGACCGGTCGGACACATTGCACTGGGATTTTCCAAAGAGGATGAAAGCAGGCTGACCAGTCGAATTATGGCAGAAATAGCGTTGGAATACATGGGACGGATGGGCATAAGGAACACGCAGTTCTTTATAGCCAGACATTTCGACAAGGAGCATCCTCATATACATATTGCCTACAACCGGATAGATAATGACGGCAGGACCATATCCGACAAAAACGAGCGGTTACGGAGTGCACGCATCTGCAAGGAACTGACCTTGAAATATGGTCTGCACATGGCTAAAGGCAAGGATCATGTCAAGACTGAACGCTTAAGAGAACCGGACAAGACAAAATATGAACTTTACAGTCTGCTTAAAACGGAAGTCAGAAAAGCCGGAAACTGGAAGGAGCTGATTGCCGGATTAAGCGAAAAGGGAGTGAATGTACGGTTCAAATACAAGGGAAATTCGGATGAAGTACAGGGTATCGTGTTCATCATGAACGGCTATTCCTTCAGCGGTTCCAAAATTGACAGGCAGTTCAGCTATTCCAAAATAGATGCCGCGTTAAAGACACCGTCACATTCGGAAACCCAAAGACAGGTGGTGATTCAGAGTGAACCAACATGGCAACAGGAACCGCATGGCTATGAATTATACAGCGGTTCTTTAGGTCTGTTCACACCGAACCCACAACCGGAACAACCAGAAGGTTATCCGAACGATTATTTGAGAAAGAAGAAAAAGAAAAAACAACGTAAAATAAGATGGTAAAGTATGGAAAAAGACAATGTATATGTTTTGTTTGAAGAAATCAAGAACAAGATTGAGATGATAAACGGGAAGCTGGAACAGAAGGCCGGAACACCTACTGACGGACAGGCAGAAAAAGTGATCCCGACATGCGTAAGGCATATTCACCGGCATAGTTTTGACATCAGGTCAAGCAAAGTATTTTCTCTTTTGGTTGGAATGGGAGTGGTATGCAGTCTGTCCTTATGGGGAAATATCAGACTTTGGCAGTCTAATCGGCAATATGCAGACGATGCCCTGAAGTTCCGTGCCATCCGTTCCTGGAGTGGGTGTACTCCGGAAGATATTCTCTGGCTGAACAAGGTTTTCGATATTCATCGCGACGAGAAGGCCATCGAATGGGTCAGAAAACAGGCTGACGGGTACGAGAACGAGCTAAAAGCGGTTTCCGACAGCCTGATGCAGGAGAAACTTAAATTACAGGTAGAATCTGAATCCGATTGATATGGCCAGTGTTAAAGTAAAATTCAGACCTTCCACCATAGAGGGAAAGGAAGGAACCATCTATTATCAGATTATCCAGAACCGTGTAATCCGTCAGTTAAAGACGGATTACCGGATATTTACGGATGAATGGAACGAAGCTGGAAGCTGTATCATTGTTGTTAGTTCGGAACGAAGCAATCTGCTTCTTTCCTTGCAGGAACGCATGGAATGGGACTTGAAACGACTGGACATGATTATCCGCCAACTGGATAACCGGAAAGCTGCATATACGGCAGATGATATTGTCGCTTCTTTTCAAAACAATACAGAGGGACAGTCGCTGTTCAACTTTATGCAGGGCATCATAGCCCGTCTCAAACAAATGGGCAAGATACGCACGGCTGAAAATTATTCCTGCACCCTGAAAAGTTTCATGCAGTTCAGAGGGGAAAGGGATGTTCTGCTGTCCGAAATTGATTCAGATTTGATGCAGCTTTATGAAGCCTACCTTCATGGGAAAGGGGCCATACGGAATACCAGTTCATTCTACATGCGTATCCTTCGGGCGGTATATAACCGTGCCCTGGAAAAGGAACTGATGGAACAGCGCAATCCTTTCAGGCATGTCTATACGGGAGTGGACAAGACCGTCAAGCGTGCCGTTCCCTTATCTGCCATCAAGCGTATGAAGAATCTGAATCTGTCCTTACAGCCTAATCTGGAATTTGCAAGGGACATGTTCCTGTTCAGCTTCTATACCCGTGGCATGTCGTTCATAGATATGGCTCACCTGAAAAAGAAAGATCTTCAGAACGGATTCTTATCATATCGCAGACGAAAGACCGGGCAGCAGCTGGTTATCAGGTGGGAAAAATGTATGCAGGAGATTGTCGGCAAATATCCGGAAGACAGTCTCAGTCCTTATCTTTTGCCGGTATTGAAATATCCTTTTAAGGATACGCACAGGCATTACAGGAATGTCATGTCCGGAATAAACAGGAACCTGAAAGAAATAGCCAGACTGGCCGATATATCCGTTCCTCTTAGCATGTACTGTGCCCGTCATTCATGGGCAAGCGCAGCCAAAGGCAAGAACATTCCGATTTCGGTTATCAGTGAAGGAATGGGACATGATTCCGAGGCAACCACACAAATTTATCTGGCCTCATTAGACAATTCCGTAGTGGACAAAGCTAATGCACAAATTCTGAAAAGTCTGTAGGATTGGAGAACGTTTAGCAAAAGCATTCATTTCTTAGACAGAGGGACTCACTCTTGCGCAAAGTTATACATTTTATTGAAAATCCTGCAATTCCGGCCGTTGGATTTTCATCCGGAAGTCATTGAATTTCAACTGTTGTTTAGCAATTCTACATATAATTCATCAGCAAATCAACCTTACAGCCTGAAATCTCCCTCTGTCTAAGAAAGACGCAGACACCGGGACTTTCTCATCCCCTTTACGCACAGAAAGAAGATGGAGAAAACGAACGGAGAAGCCGACATACAGGAGAACAAGCTGAAAGAACTTTCACCCGACTTACTGAATACCTTGCTCAAAGATCATACGACGAGTAAGGAAGGAAAACAGTGTAATATATTCTGGGCTACTTCCGATTATGAAAAGCTCGGCAAAGGTTATGAATACGGGTCACAGATTCTCCCAGAGTTGATAACCGGAGAGAACGGGCATGTGGTCATGCCCCGTGTCCTGAAACACAGGGATACCCAAAGCACACGTTCCCGGGAAATGGCGGAGGTATTTACTCCGTCCTGGATATGTAATGCCCAGAACAACCTTATCGATGAAGCCTGGTTTGGCAGAAAGGATGTATTCAACCATGAAGTGACATCTAAAGACGGTACACATTCATGGGAAATCAATCCTGATAAAATTGCTTTTCCTGAAGGCAGGACATGGAAAGACTATGTACGGGAAAACCGGTTGGAAATTACCTGTGGAGAAGCTCCTTATCTGGTAAGCCGGTATGATACGACTACCGGAACATTCATTCCTGTGGAGAAACGTATCGGCCTGCTTGACCGTAAGCTCCGTATTGTCAGTGAGAATACTACGACAACGCGTGAATGGCTGGAGGCAGCCAAGGATGCTTACAGAAGCATCTATGCCTATGAATGGCAGGGCGACAGTCTTCTTCTTGCCCGTGAAGCCCTTCTCTTATCCTTCATCGAATATTACCGGAACAAGTTCGGTAAAGATCCGCAAATTAAATCCATCAACCATATAGCCTATATCATCTCCTGGAATGTATGGCAGATGGACGGACTGAAAGGTGTTGTTCCGGACAGTTGCGGAGAACGTGTGCGGATGGAACCAAGTCTGTTCGGTACGATTGAAAGACGGGAGCCGTGCGAGGGCTGTCTGAAAAATGACCTGACCAAGCACAACGGAATTTACTGTATTATCAAGGACTGGCGGGCTACGGACAAGGCAACAGGCAAAAAGGGGAAACGAATCCGATTTATCGACCTCATAAATGAAGAAGCATGAGATTCACATCGTCCCTGAAACTAAAACTTATCTATGTGTTTCGTATCAATGATACGGCACACCGTGGATGCCTGAAGATTGGCGAGGCAACCTGTGAGGATGAAAACGTGTTCGGTCTGTCTCCTAACAGCAAGGCACTTAATGAAGCGGCAAGAAAGCGTATTAACCAGTACACACAGACGGCAGGCATCGCATACGATCTACTATATACGGAACTTACCGTTTACAACCGTGGCGGACTCCGTTCGTTCAACGACAAAGAGGTACACAATGTTCTGGAACGCTCCGGTATCAAAAAGAAAGTCTTCGATACTGTCAACAAGGCTAATGAATGGTTCATCACCGATCTGGAAACCGTCAAGCGTGCCATTGCGGCTGTCAAGGAAGGCCGGAGCTCTCTTTCATCAGCGGAAGTTACCCAGGAATATTCCCCGATTGTATTCCGGCCGGAACAACAAGAAGCCATCAACAAGACTAAAAAACAGTTCAGAAAAGGCAACCAGATGCTCTGGAACGCAAAAATGCGTTTCGGAAAGACCCTGTCTGCTCTGCAGGTTGTCAAGGATATGGAGTTTCAGCGTATCCTGATTCTGACTCATCGTCCTGTGGTGGATGCCGGATGGTTTGAGGATTTCGGTAAGATATTTTACGACCGCAAGGATTTTGCATACGGTTCCAAGAACAACGGGGAAAGTTACGACAGTCTTGAACGGCAGGCAGAAAGTCACGGATTGCATTATGTCTATTTTGCCTCCATGCAGGATTTGCGCGGTTCTGAACTTGTAGGTGGTAACTTTGACAAGAATAACAAGGTTTTTGCTACCGATTGGGACCTGATTATCGTTGATGAAGCGCACGAAGGCACCCAGACCGAACTGGGTAAAGCGGTTATGGGAGAGCTGGTCAAGGAACAGACCAAAGTATTACGCCTGTCAGGTACTCCATTCAACCTGTTGGATGATTTCAAAGAGGATGAAATCTATACATGGGACTATGTGATGGAACAGCGGGCCAAGGTGAGCTGGGACGAACTCCATTTTGGTGATCCCAATCCGTATGCCTCACTGCCTACACTCAATATCTATACCTACGATTTGGGACGGCTGCTTCATGAGTTTGTAGATGAGGATGTCGCCTTTAACTTCAGGGAATTTTTCCGGGTCAATGAGGCTGGCGGTTTCTGTCATGAAAAAGATGTGCGGGCTTTTCTGAATCTTCTTACCAAGGAGGACAAGGACAGCCTTTATCCATATGCCAACGAGGAATATAGGAATATTTTCCGCCATACCCTCTGGATGGTGCCCGGCGTGAAGGAAGCACGGGCACTGAGTGCCATGCTCCAGACACATCCGGTGTTCCAGCATTTCAAGGTAGTCAATGTAGCCGGTGACGGTGATCAGGACGAGGAGAGCCGTGATGCCCTGGAAGCCGTGGAACAGGCTATCGGAAAAGATCCGGATGCTACACGGACCATTACCCTCTCTTGTGGACGGCTGACGACTGGAGTAAGTGTAAAGGCATGGACTGCCGTGTTCATGCTGTCCGGTTCCTATAATACAGCCGCATCCAGTTATATGCAAACCATCTTCCGCGTACAGACACCGGCAACCATCAACGGACGGATGAAGGAGCAGTGCTATGTTTTTGATTTTGCTCCTGACCGTACCCTGAAAGTGATTGCTGAAACAGCCAAAATATCGTCCAAAGCCGGAAAAACTTCACAAAGCGACCGTAAGGCTATGGGTGAGTTTATCAATTTCTGTCCCATCATATCCATAGAGGGCTCACAGATGAACCGCTTTGATGTACCCCGTATGTTGGAACAGTTGAAACGGGTATATGTGGAACGTGTCGTCCGTAACGGGTTTGAAGACAACAGTCTGTATAACGATGAGCTGATGAAACTGGATGATCTGGAACTACAGGAATTCGATGCCCTGAAAAAGATTATCGGCCAGACCAAAGCTATGCCAAAGACCAACCAGGTGGACATCAACAGTCAAGGCCTGAACAATGAGGAATACGAGGAAAAGGAGAAGCTGGAAAAGAAACCCAAGAAGGAACTTACGGAGGAAGAACTGAAACGGCTGGAAGAACTGAAAAAGAAGACCAAGAACAGGGAAGCGGCCATTTCCATACTCCGAGGCATCTCCATCCGTATGCCCCTGTTGATTTATGGTGCGGAACTGAGTGATGAGAATCAGGAAATCACGATTGATAATTTCGCCTCACTTATTGACCCACAGTCGTGGGAAGAGTTCATGCCCAAGGGAGTGACCAAGCAGAAATTCAACAGCTTCAAGAAATATTATGATCCAGAAATATTCTGTGCTGCCGGAAAACGAATCCGCGCGATGGCCCGTGTTGCGGACAAACTGAGTATTGAGGAACGAATAGAACGTATTACGGACATCTTCAGTACTTTCCGCAATCCGGACAAGGAAACGGTGCTTACTCCGTGGCGTGTAGTAAACATGCACCTCGGCGACTGTCTGGGAGGCTATAACTTCTATGACACAGAGTATCAGAATGTAATATCTGAACCACGGTTTATAGATAAAGGAGGGGTTACCGCAGAAGTTTTCTCCCCTGAATCCCGTATTCTGGAAATCAATTCCAAATCCGGACTTTATCCGCTCTATATGGCATACGGTATTTACCGGGCAAGGGCAAAGGCTTCTCTTTTCGCTGTAGAAACAGTAGAAGAGCAGCAGTCTGTATGGGACAAGGTCATAGCTGAGAACATCTTTGTCATCTGTAAGACTCCAATGGCGAAGAGTATTACCAAACGTACGCTTGCCGGATTCCGTAAAGCAAAGACAAATATGTGGGCTCCGGAAGATCTTATCAACAAAATAAAGAATCAATCAGAATTATTCATTAAAAAAGTACATGACTTAATAGGCAAAGACATGAAGATTAATGCTATAGTCGGTAATCCTCCATACCAAATCAATGATGGAAGCGGTGCATCTGACGATGCTGCAAATCCTATATACCAAATATTTGTACGGATAGCAAAACAGATCAGACCTGAATACTTTTCCCTGATTATGCCTTCAAAATGGATGATTGGAGGAAAAGCTGTTCTCAAACCATTCAGAAAAGAAATGATGGAAGATAAACATATTGCATCCATCTATGATTATGAGGATTCTGACGAATGCTTTAACGGACAGCATATAGATGGTGGAATCTGCTATTTTCTTTGGAGTAGAAAGTATGAAGGGCTTACAAACTACACGTATAAACCTACAAATGAAAAGTCTTTTTGTTCTATAAGACATTTATCTGACGGCAATTCAGATATAATTATCAGAGATAATAGGCGACAAAGTATTATTAATAAGTTTTCTAAATTACAATCATTTAGTCAGATAGTTTCAGCACGTAAACCTTTTGGTATTAACACTGATATTTTCAACAATAAATCGAGCTACCCAGAATATAGACTCAATGATAAACCTTATGAGAATTCTGTTTTATTATGGGGTGTTTATGGTATTAAAGGTGGTGCAAAACGTATTACAGGATATATCGATTCCAATGCAATAAAAAAGAATAGACAATGGATAAATAAATATAAGCTATTTATATCTAAAGCTTATTCAGCAGATGCCATAGTTCCTCCTGAAATAATAATAGCACCTCCGGGAGTCGTATGTAGTGAAACCTTTCTCGTAATTGGACCATTTGAAAATTCTGTTGAACAAAAAAATGTAAATCGATATCTTAAAACTAATTTTTGTAGAATATTATTATTTTTTGGAAGAGGAACAATGCAGGTGTCTCAAGATGTCTTTCGTTTTGTTCCGTTGCAAGACTTCACATCATTAAGCGATATTGATTGGAACAAAAGCATACCTGAGATAGACAATCAACTCTATGCAAAATATCAGCTGACCAATGAAGAAGTTGCTTTTGTTGAATCAATGATAAAACCAATATAAAAGGTAGTGTAAAATAAAATGAGGGCAAGTATAAATACCTGTCCTCATTAAATCACTTTTCTTTTCGTACACCTTTAAACGGCGTACCATCTTGTTTGACATCCATGAAACGTCCAGTATCTTTATCCCTTTTTACCCATTGTTCTGTTTTGGGATTATAAACCTGAGAACGTTTTCTCACTGCGCCATTTCGATGTCCGTCTCCGGACGGTGGATTTGTAGCCATCTTTATTCCTCCTAAGTTAAATTATGTTACCTATATATCTACAACATTACTAAATATTATCGTTTTTAACTAATCTCCAATAGTGTTTGCCTAATGGTGTTAGTCTACATCCTGTACTATTCATTGCCGCAAAATACATATATTGCTCTTCTACCGGTTCTACCAAACCTATACTTTGCAATTGCTGAAGTTGCTTAAACTTATTTACATTATCTTTATTAGCATACGGTTTTACCAGTTTATGCTGTTCTTCTGGACAATTAGTATATTCATAAGAAGGGTCCAAGCTATGAATTTCATCTTGAGATGAAAATAAATTAGGTAACTCTCTGAAAATACTTAATGGAACTTTAGGCTCTACTTTTTTTAATGAAACAAAAGCTGACACATTTGTCTTAAAAACAGGTCTTTGTTCCCATTCACCAAAACTTCTATCAATATAGGCATATATACTACCAATTGTAATATTACCATTAAAGTCAGCCGCACCACCTTGTAAGGCACTACATAAAAGTTCTGTAAATAGTCCATGTCCTCCTGCTTCCATAGCAGACTCATCTTCTCGGCAAGCAGTAAGTATAGATATTCCTTCCCCAAGAACACTTGTCGTATCTGTAATATCAAATTTTCCAATTTGTCCAGAATGGCAACAATCTAAAATAATAATCTTGTTTTTTACTTTAGATTTATGAACTATTTTCATGATATCATTCATTTGAATGCCTTTATAATAACTACCAGAATTCAAAACATCTTGAGGAGTAACAATCTCCGCTCCAGTAGCCCCAACGTACCCATGGCCAGAAAAGTATAGCAAAGCTACATCTGCATCATCATGAAATAGCTCTATTATATTTTTCATTATTTCTTCCGATGTTTGCACATCCTCCAGTAGTTTTACCCCAAAATTCTTCTCTCCATTACCATGGCGTTCAATTGCATCCTTCAAACAATGAATATCTTCAATACAACCACCCAGGCGTAATGTACCTGGGTAATTGTTAATTCCAATTAATAAAGCTCTTCTCATTGGGAAATCTTATAATGCATATTGTTTTACAGCATCGGCAACAGACTTGGCATTCCAACCAACAATAGTGGTTGCAGCATCTTTTACAACAGAAGAAGTGCGTTCAGCGCCCCACGGTTGAACAGCAATAATAGGCTTATTGTATTTCTTTGCAATCTCAATCTCTTTATTTATCCATTTACTATATGTTGAATAAACTCCTGCAAGAATTATTACACAACTACATCCTCTTACTTTTGCATCAATAGCATCATACAGCTCTTTATCTGTACCATTAGTATGTACTGGGTCATTCTTAGGAACAGAATGATTGTAAAAACTAACACCTTCTTGTCTTAAAAAGGACTCAACCTTATCGTAAGCCTCAGAATAAGCCCACGAATGAGAAATAAAAATTCTATAAATCTTATTCATAAGATCAATGTCAACTCTCTGGTCCTTTTGCCAGGGTCTTAAATTCGAATTGACTTTGCAAATATATCATTTTATTATTCGAAAAACAAGATTTCCGTGAAAAAAACACGCAAACCAATAGAAAATAATTCTATCCCCTATTTTACAATACATATTCCGTGGTTATTAGCTTCAAAAAGAAAGAAAATCATCTGCAAAGTACATAAAAAAAGGCTTCATGTTGAAGCCTTTACTTTTTTGTTACTTTTTTTGATAATATAAAAATATATCAAAGATCCTTTTCTATATCATCTTTATATTTGAGAAACATCTCTATTTTTTTCATAAGTTCATCAATTTGAGGAAAAACTTCTTTCTCATAGGTTTTATAAAAACTGATTGTATTATGTAAATAGTCTCTACGTCGAACACTAGTTGAGCCATATTCATCTTTTTCAAATAGTCTTACTGCATCTCTTCTTAAAAAATCGGCATTAAGTAACGACAGATCGTGTGTAGCTACTATAAGTTGACAATTCTCGGCTATAGTTAAATACATTTTTAGAATAAAAGCAAGTGCTTTAGTATGTATACCATATTCTATTTCATCAATGCAAGTAGTTTTTTCACCTATAATTACATCATATAATACTACTAATAATCTAATCATATTTTTTGTACCCAAAGATTCTAATTCAAAATCCAACCCATTTTTTCCTTCTTTTGTGGAGTGGATGAATCGCAAATTTTTATGGGTAATTATTCCCGAGGGATATTGCTCCAGCATAGCCTTAATAACAATATCTGGAGCTCCATTTGCTTTTAGATCTGAAATATTTAAACTTGCCTCTTCAATAATGTAATCGCAAATATTTGTTCCAACATCATCCAATAATCGCAAAAGTAAATTTTTCAAAACCTTATCTTTATTAGAATCACCTGTCTGAAGCTTATCGGCTAGGTTTTTATCAGACTTATGAACCATACTTATATGATTCTCAAAATAGTCAAAGTTCTTAGATAGGATTTGGCTTTCTAAATTTAATGCACCAAATGTAGAAAGTACACTAGCATTAGCAAGGGTATTTAACTCTAAGTCACGCTGATCTGATTTGGATAAATCACATACATTTCCATAATTTATTATGACCTTGTCCGATTCTTTATTATGGTATCGATAAAATATACGAGAACTTCGAGATTGGATCAATTTTAGTTCTTCTTCTTCAATACAATGAGATGAAATTTTTATACTATAATTGAAGCATTCCTCTCCAATATAGTATGTTAATGCAAGTTCAGTAGGTTTGGTTGAAGAAAAATTATCTAATAAAAAAGGTCTATATTCTGGCTTATCAGATGGCTTTTGGGGTTTGGCTGTTGCGATCATCCGCAAATAATTTAAGGCAGAAAACATCTTAGATTTCCCTGTTCCATTCAACCCAACACATAAAAGTAAACGCAATATACGCTTACCGTTAATTTCTTTGTACCAAACAGGCGGTAGATCCTTTGTTTTACCACCCTCTTTCTTTGAAGCTAAAAATGATAGTTCAGTTACATCACGATAGCTTCTATAATTCTTTATAATAAATGATTCTATCATACAAGCCTCAATTTAAGTACAAAGATACATTCGTACTTTCAAAATAACAAGTATTTTGAAAACTATATCGGCATTTCCGTGGAAAATACTCGCATATATTGTTTGTATGATGAATATATTGTATCTTTCTGTGGCAAAGTTTCATTTTAGCAAGGTGGATAATGAAATTATGGCATTTGCGAACCCAAAGGAGCTAAGTTATTATTCAGATAAGCAAGCAAAGAGGATATAGATGTGGACCTATATCCTCTTTTTCACTGTTTAAAGAACTCTACTTCAAGGAGGTATTTTGACAACAATGCTTTCGGAAGTGATTCAGTGTATTTTGAGCAACTCAAAATATACAATAAATTTTTAAGCTAATAGCCATCGTAAAACCAATTAATAATATAGGTGTTATTAATATTATATTAAAATAATCTGCTTGGAATGATTTTTACGACAAATGGAGGTTGTGATGAACGTGTATACCCTTTGAGATAAGGAGTTTGTTTACCATTTGAAAGCTGTTCTACCTGTTCATATGCAAGTGAGTGGATATAACCTATTCCATATATACCATTCTGATGTTTATTATTTTGAACAACCTTTTTTGCTGCCTGTAATAGAGAGTGAATATAATAACCTCCAAGTTTTGAGTCTTCAGCAGCTTCTTCGCCAGGAGAGACAGATGATGCCATGACAAACATCCCTGAAGGTAATTTTCGCAATGCTTCATTATAAAGTACCCGACACTCCTCCCTTACAGATTTCAAAGTTTCAACTGAAAAAGCTCTTTGTTCTAAGATACCTCCTTCTTGTAACTTTTCAATTACTTGACAACTGTCGGATATCAACATAGCAGCAGCTTTTTTCCCTATACAATTTTGCAACCAAGCATCATTAATGTATTCCTGATTATTCAACCAATAAATAGAACCTTTTCCTTCGATATACGATCCATGACCAGTGTAGAATATAAGGTAGTAATAAGTAGATTCAACACTTTCATTGAAATAACATTTAAGGTCATTGACAGAACTATTGTTAGGTGCAACAGTTATTTCAGAATCCTCCCATGCTCCACCATAATTACTATGAAGAAAATTTTTGATATTTTCTATATCAGCACTTACTCCAGTGAGATAATTTGTCACATCTCCAGCGTAATGTAATATTAGGGCCCTACGCCTCATTGCTCTCATTATTATCATTGTCTTTTGTAATTTTTTCTAAAACAGATGGTATAAATCGCTCACTAAAAGAAGCTATAAATGAAACAAGAATAAATGCTAAGATTTCTTTGTTATCCGCAATATATGGTAGAATAATATGACACTTTATTGCCACCATTGCAATTAAAGAGAAAATCACCCCTATTATAATTCTTGAATAACATTCAAGTATATGTAGCTTCAGGCCACCAAACCCAGAATTATTGATTTTGCCGTAACGCACCCATATAGAAACAAAAGCTCCTAAAGTGCCAAAAACGATTCCAAAAAACCATGGATTAAGGTATCCATTTATGTACATGACAAATCCTGCCAAAAAAGCAACAATAGCAGCAGGGCATCCTGAACTCAAAAATAGCCATCGAGAGAATTCACGATTCCTTTCTTTTAAATACTTCTGAGCATTGTCTATTATTGCAGGAATATCTTCAAATTGCTCATTCAGAGCATGTATATAACCAATACCTAAACTCCTTTTAAACTCAAGCTGAATATCTTCGGGAAGATGTTTGGTAGGAACGGCTTCTGCACGTTGCAGTTTTGCTATTGCACGAGATATTTCAGAGGCATTTTTGTTGTTATCTCTTAAATCTACATAATCTATGTCATAATCGTAATCTATGAATATGATATATCCACTTTTATTGGCACCTTTTTTTTCTGGATCATAGTTATATTGAATTAGATACATATCTGTAATATTGAAGTAATCACGATATAACCTTTGATCCTCATCTTTTGCTATCCTATCTACTCTTTTTTTACTCATTTTACAAAGAATGGTGGAAAAGTTAAAGAATATAGTTCTGAATCATAAGTTCCCGAAGTAAGAGTCATTGTAAGTTTGGGGTGTTGCTGACCATCACTTCCTTTTTCTACATTTGTTTTAGCCATGTTATGAATAATATCTATACTCCAAACAGATTTTGATAGAACTGTATTCTTAATTATGGAGTTTGCCATACTGAGCATATTGTAGCTATAAAGTCCCCCCTTTGAGGAATCATTTGCCCCCTCTCCTGGAGATACTGCCGAAGCAAATATAAATGCTTTTTGTGGAACTGATTCTATATGGTTATTATATAAATTACGCAAATAATCTCGACGTGATGAAAAGCTTTTTTGGATAAGAGCCTCCCCAAGTATGCCTCCCTCTCTATATAAATTAACGAAACTTTGACAACTGTCCGCTATCATAAGTACTTTTTGCGTAGGAAACCAACTTTTTATAGTTGATAAAGACACATCATGTCCCTCAGACAATTCAAAATATGTCTCTCCATTTTTCAAAGCATATCCATGCCCTGTAAAAACTATAATGGCATAGTCTAATCCATTTAGTCGTCGTTGCAAAATGTTTACGTAAAGTCCCCAAGATGTCCAATCATAAACTTTTGGTATTATCTCATCATCTTCCCATGCACCACCGTTATCACTCTTAAAGAAAGAGAGGTAGTTATTTACGTCACGCGATACACCAGGAAGATAATTGCCCTTGCTAGGTGTACCTTGATTTCCTATAATTATAAGACAACGTTTCATTATTTTAATATTTTAATTAAATTACAAACTATTTCTACAATGATGTACGAACGCAATTATTTTATTTTTATTAGTGAACAAAAATACTATAAATAGTGGGAACGCCATTATTATCATGAAATAAATAGTGCAGTAGCATGAAAAAAATAATTAGTGACACTTTTTAGAACGAATATCTCTCAATAGCCACACTCTTTGTTTCATAAATCATATATTTTTACACAAAAGCCACAGAATAAAAAAGCACGCACTACTGTTTAATTTAACAATTATTCTATGCATTAATATCCGTGTATATAGATGAAAGAAAATATTTATATAAAACATAAATCTATAAAAAATGGATTTATTGGGTAAACGGCAGAATACTATAAATATATATGATAAAATTCTAATATCACTTAAGTGATTATTGAATTGAGGCAGTCTAGAAATAGCTACATTATCCTTCTAGCAGTGGAGCAAAATATGAGTGCATCCATTTCTATTTCAAATTATTTCTATACCTTTGTCGTATAATAGGAAATCGACTTCGCAAGACACTGCAAAATACTGCAAGCCTCCGGTGGAGCAATAGCGGGAGATTACGTCTTTAGCTAAGATATACATCAAAGATATTCAGCCACTTATCGTTAGATTACGATTTCTGGTGGTACCACTCTCAACAAACAGAATCCTGATTTCGAAACGAAATCAGGATTTTTTGTTTTCATCAAACACACAAAAAGCGGCAATAACAAATACATAAGCCCATGCCAGGCAATGTAAATATCCAATGAAAGACTAACAAAATACATTGCACAAACAACAGATACAAATTATATTTTACATAACTAAATCATTAAAATCATCGTTCTTTGCGGACAACAAGCCGCAAAATATGCGGTTAATTGTCCGCAAAACTGTATATTTGCAAAAAACAATTCTGCCTATGTATATATATGAACATAAAGAATGGCCCCACTTTTCGTGGAACAAAGAACGTGTTGGCGAGGAACTAAACAAAGTTCACAAGGCTGTGGGCTATCTGATGGGGCGTCTTAGCCTAATAGGCTTTAACGACAAGATGTCTGCCGTGGTGGAATCAATCTCCCATGACATCATTGCATCATCAGAAATTGAAGGAGTAGAATTGAACAGCGAGCAGGTGCGCTCATCGGTAGCCCGCAAACTTGGAGTACAAATACAGAATTCTACAGAATCTTCCCGCTATATAGACGGAGTGGTTGAAATGGCACTTGATGCGACCATTAATTTCAACAAGCCTTTAACCAACGAAAGACTCTTCGGCTGGCATAACTGCCTGTTCCCGACGGGCTGGAGCGGCCCTACGAAAATAGACGTGGCAAAATATCGAAGCGGAGAAATGAAAGTTATATCAGGAATGTTCGGCCGTGAAAAGGTGCATTATATTGCACCTGCTCCTGAAAGAATAGACGAAGAAATGAATCGGTTTCTGGACTGGTTCAATTCAGATACACATAACGGCTATGTAAAATCGGCGATAGCCCATTTGTGGTTTGTCTGCATCCACCCTTTCGATGACGGAAACGGACGAATCGGGCGAGCCATCGCCGACATGGCACTTTCACAAGCAGAAGACTCAAAAATGCGTTTTTTCAGTATATCGCATCAAATCAACAAAGACAAAAAACAATATTATGACATACTGGAGGAAACACAAAAAGGAAATTGTGACATTACAGAATGGATTGTCTGGTATCTTGACTGCCTGCTCCGTTCTGTCGAGCAATCTGATGAAACGTTGTCGAAAGTGCTAAATAAGGCAATATTCTGGCAAAACCATGCCGAAACCATTCTGTCTGAAAGACAACGTGAAGTTCTTAATATGTATTTAGACGGTTACCCCGGCAAACTGACAGCCAAGAACTGGGCAAAGCGTGTAAAGGTATCGCCTGATACGGCAGCGCGCGATATTAAAGATTTGATAGAGAAAGGCATTCTGATTCCACAGCATGGCCGTGTTCGCGACGTATTTTATGGAATACGGTGCAGCGACTCTATACTTGTCATCCCTATGCTAGAAGATTTATGATTATTATTTATCCTGAATTTTTACAAAATACACAAAACATGGCAAAAATTCTAAGTGTTGACAATCTGCTAAAAATGCCTCTGGTTATTCCTAATTATCAAAGGCCATATAAGTGGACAACGCAAAACATTGACGCATTATTGAATGATATTTCAGATGCAATAAACGATTACCAAAAATACAATTTTAAATTTAAATATCGAGTTGGAACTATAATCTTACACGATAAATCAAACGGATTAAGCTACGACATAGTTGACGGACAGCAAAGAATAATATCTTTGTCCTTAATAAGAAAATGTATTGATAGTAATTTTTCATGCGACATATTCAATATTTCATTTGCCAATAAATCTTCTCAGATAAATATTCACAACAATTTTGAATATATAAAAGAATGGTTCTCTTTAAAAGAAAAGAAGGTTAAAGACAACTTTATCAATGCATTTAGAAATATACTGGAAGTTGTTGTCATCAGTGTAACCAAAGTTTCTGAGGCATTTCAATTATTCGACTCGCAAAACACCAGAGGCAAAGCTCTCGATCCACATGACTTACTTAAAGCGTTCCATTTAAGAGAAATGAAAAAGTATCCATACGAAATGGAAGCAGCCGTAACAAAATGGGAAGCTAAAGATACCAAGAAAATAGGAGAACTGTTTGCCAACTATCTGTTTCCTATATGGAATTGGTCAAGAGGAAGAAAGACGACAACGTTCACGACAAAAGAAATTGACATATATAAGGGTGTTCCGGAATTTTCGGATTACACTTATGCAAAACGTGTAAATAAGGCAACACCATATTTTCAGATTACTGAACCTTTTGTAGCCGGCAATGATTTCTTTGAAATGGTGGACCACTATTTACAATTATTGAGCAATATACAGACGGAAATATGTGTCAATAAGGATTTCAAGGAAATATGTAAAATCATCACCATAACAAAAAATCCAGATGCAGATGACAAAGAAAAAGAGTTCATCCAAGTAAAAAAAGACAGTATCGGTTTTAGGCATACACGCAACTTATTCTTTTGCGCCTTGTTGTGTTATTATGACAGGTTTCATAATTTTGATACAATGGCTGTAAAAAAGTTATGCCGTTGGGCATTTGCGTTAAGGCTTGATATGGTATCGTTGGGATTTGACAGCATCAACAAATACGCCATAGGAGATATGAACAATGCACGCTATACAAACAGCATACCTATGTTTTCACAAATCTGCTATGCAAGGAAACATACTGAAATATCTGGATTGCAAATAAAAATTAATGATGTTCCTAATGATGAAAAATGGGAACCATTATATAACATTCTAAAGACTTTATAATATGAAAGATCAGGTTAAGGAATTAAAAGTTCTTGATTTAAAGAACAATACAAATATATTCGATGGCGAATTACAATTCATAATTCCACTTTATCAAAGAGCCTATGCATGGGAAGACAAACAACTTGTACAGTTACTTGAAGACGTCAATGATATTGAAGAAGGAGAAAAATACTATATTGGTTCACTTATTGTCTCCAATACCGGCGAAAAGCTCGAAGTAATCGACGGCCAACAAAGACTGACATCATTATATCTTTTATTAAATTGTCTTGGCATTAATACAAAACACTCTTTATCATTTGCATGCCGTAAGAAATCAAATTACACATTAGAACATATTCATGAAGTGATTAATGAAACTGATGGTGATTTGGAAGGTGAAATGTTGCAAGACAATATAAAAACCGGCATAAAAATTTTAAAAGAGAATATAGGAAGAGAGGATTTTGATAAAAATAAATTTATAGAAAAATTGTCACGTGTTATTCTTTATCAAATAGAAGTACCTGAAAACACTGACATGAACCGCTATTTCGAAATAATGAACACACGAGGCGAACAGCTCGAACAGCATGATATTCTAAAGGCAAAACTTATGGACTATTTGGGAGATAACGCAGAAATGGAAAAAGAAATGTTCTCCATAATTTGGGATGCATGCAGCGATATGGACGGATATGTACAAATGCACTTTATAAGCAAGAATAATGTTGTACGTAAAGAATTGTTTGGAGACAGTTGGAACGATATTCCTATTGACACGCTCCGTAATTACAGCATGAGGATTATTCCGCAATTAGGGAAGAAACAGAACAGTCAAGCACATAAGATATCAGAAATTATTGACCAAAACTTCAAAACAGAGGAAGAAGAAGGATATAATGAAAATGATGAAAGAGTGCGTTTTGAGAGCATAATCAGCTTTCCTTATTTTCTGCTACATGCATTAAAGGTCTTTATTTGGAAAAAAGAAATAACGCACCAAAATCTAAATAAAAAGATTATAGATGATTTATTAGACGACAAAAAGCTCATAACCAGTTTTAATAATGTAATTGAAAATGGAATACAGAAAGGCCAACCGATAAAGAACGACAGGAAAAAATTTGTCCGTGACTTTACTATATGTCTTTTACAAACAAGAGTATTGTTTGACGAGTATATCATTAAACGTGAATACGCAAATAACAGTAATGACGGTGAATGGAGTCTGAAAACTCTTTATGTATCAGGGCAAGGCTCACAAAAGAAACCATATTTTAAAAATTCTATATTCACTAGAGCAGGCGAATGGGATAAGACGAACAGAAACAGATGTAAAACTAATATAATGCTGGAGTCGGCTTTGCGTGTGTCATATACCTCACCAAAAGTTATGCACTGGATTACATCATTACTCTCTTGGTTGACAGAAGAATGTCTCGAAAAGAACGGAGAGCTTAACGGATACATTGCTGAATATAGCGAAATAATTGAACAGGAAGCTATTGATGAAGTTAAAAACTTCTTCAAAATAGACAATTGTCTGAATCTAGGAGTAAACACTCCTCATATAATATTGAACTATCTGGATTACTTAATTTGGGAAAGAGATAAAAATTCTGACAGAAAATATGAGGACTTTACATTTGAATTCAGAAACTCTGTTGAACACTGGTATCCACAAAATCCCTCTAAAGGAACATTTGACGAATGGGACCAAGTGGACAGATTTGGCAATCTGTGCCTTTTACAAAGAAATATCAACTCACAATTTTCTAATATTGCCCCTGACTCAAAAAAGGGTACTTACAAAAATCAAATAGAAAAAGGAAGTCTCAAATTAAGAGTAATGGCCGAAAGAACATCGACACCACAAAACTGGAGAGACTTTGAATGTGCAGAATTAGAGGAAGAAATGGTTGAATTGCTAAAAAGTAAAATAACGGAACAAGAATAACAATATTATAATATTGCCAAAAGACTTTAAAAATTCGAGATAGTACACATAATATTTAAATTAACTATCTCGATTTTTTATATCTGTTCATGATGCTTATTACGAACCAACTTCCCAGTAAATAATCATGACAAAATATTTTCTCAATCTAGAAAGTTAAATTGTAACGGAAGTTAAAATTATAGTCTTTACGCAATAGACATATTAACTTCTATTCACTTTTACCCCATAAAACTGAGCTGAAACAGGCGTTTTTTGATGCAAAGACGGTTGCTTTTGATGCGAAAAGCGATGAGTAACGCATCGTAAATGGGCCACTTTTGAGTGGTAAACGGCAGAGTAATGTTTTTTAGCTATTGATATTTGGGATGTATTTTCATGTAAATACCTGTAAGACAACGACTTAACAGAAATGGGCAAAATATGGCGATTTTCAAGGCAAAAAGTGGATTGAGGACGGGCATCGCCATTCTGAGAGCGTCAAACGGACGGAAAATGTCATAAATGTTTACAAACTCCGTTTGATTTATTTATCAAAAACACCAAACGCAGAACATGACAGGAGATGTATTTTTCGACGTTACCAAGCCCCAATATTTCATTAAGACAATGACGGTTTTATCTATTTCTATTCATGCTTTCGGCCGTCTTTCTGCTTCATTTTGTCGCCGTCTTATGTCTCACGTTGTTTGTCCCATATATCACATATTATCTACCAAACTTCTGTTTGCTTTCATTTTTGAGTTAATTTTAATTAAAGTATTTCATTTTGCAACCATACATAACGATTCTTTTACTATATTTATAATCTAAACATTTCATCAGGCCAACTTTCGTAAGGTTAAAGGGGGATCAGCCTTGCGGGCGTTCAGGCGTTATTTTCAAGTGAGCCCCAACATTATTATTATGAGGAAGATATCTACGTTTTTACTTTTCCTTATGCTGTCGGTTGTTTCTGCACATGCAGACGCAATCTATACAACAGCATTTGAGACGGTTGACGAGTTCAACGCATGGACCGTGGTTGATGCCAACAGCGACGGCGCCACATGGCTCTTCAACGAAGAAGGCACCCCGTCGAAAGTGGCTTATAAGTACGACTACTTCAACAACGGCGACGACTGGCTGATTTCGCCTGCCATAACGCCAAGCGAGACCGGCACGCTGATAGTGAAATACACATTCAGCGGAAGCATGTATGGCGAAAGCATGGAGGTGTACTCGGGCAAGGGCGGCACCGTGGAAGACATGACCAGCAAGGAGGCTACATACGACAATATAAAGAAAGACGAGCAGTCGGGCTATTTTCTCGTTGACGCCAAGGCCGGCGAACCGTTCCACATAGCGTTCCGCGCCACATCTACGGCTTACAAGGACTATCTTTATCTCTGTTCGGTTACGGTTGAGCCGATTGCCAACCCGACAGACATAAAAGCTGCAGAGATACTGAGCCCTGTCACGGGCTACGGCCTCGGACAGGAGACTGTAAAGGTGGCGATAAAGAACAGCGGACGCACTAACCTGAGCGGATTTGACGTAGCGTTTGCCGTTGACGGCAAGGAGATTGCCAACGAGACTGTAAGCGAGCCGCTCGCAGCCGGCGAGACACTTGAATATACGTTCAAGACCAAAGCCGACCTCTCTGCCCCGCTGACTACATACGAAATAAAGGCATGGGCCACTCATCCCGACGACTTCGACCACACGAACGACACATGCTACACCTCGGTAAGGCACAAGGCACCGCTGAATGCTCCTTACACAATGGGCTTCGAGGCTTCGGAGAACACACAGGACTTCACCTTCTACAACCTCAACAACGACGAGGGCACATGGGACGTAAGCATCGAATCAGGCTTCTTCAACATGGCGCACACCGGCAACGGATGTCTGGCTTACGGCTATGACTCAAACAACAGCGGCGACGACTGGGCCATGCTCGACCCGATAAACGTTGAACCGGGCTATTACGTGCTGAAGTTCTGGTATTCAAACCTCGACTCTTATCCCGAGAAGATGGCCGTATACTGGGGCAACGAGGCCAAGCCTGAGGCCATGACCAACAAGATTGTGGAGTTCAACCCCATTCTGAACAACAAATACGAGGAGTCTGTCAACGTTGTTCATTTCGACAAGGCGCAGACCATCTATTTAGGCTTCTATGCGTTCAGCGACAAGAACCAGAACCTCATTCTCGTTGACGACGTTTCGTTCGAGAAGGTTGAAAGCAACCTCAACGACCTTGCCGTTTCCGACCTGCAGAGTCCTTACGACTTTGTGCGCGAGAGCAACCTCAAGGACGTGATATTCAACCTGGCCAACAGCGGCGTGGCTGACCTCGACGCCAAAGTAACAGTTAGCATCGACGACGTGGCCGTTAAAGACAGCACCATCGCCATGAAGGCTCAGAGCGCCACAACCGTTACGTTCAGCGGCCTGCTGGCAGACATGAGCGACGGCAGCCACAAGCTGAAGGTGGAAGTTGCGAACGACAACGATGAGAACGCCGACAACAACGTGCTGACAAAAGACTTCACCGCGGTAAGCAAGCCAGTGAAATTCTGGGACTTTGAGGACGGCAAACTTCCATCTGACTTCACATTCCGCGTCGAGGACAACGGCACCGTAGACCCGTCAGCCGGCGACGAGTTTAACGCAGACGGATGGGGTCTGTTCAACATCGTAGAGCACAACGTGTTCGGCGAATATATGCTGGCAGGAACATCATGGCTCGAGGGCACCGACCAGGCCGACCGCTGGCTCATAATGCCGAAGGTAAGCATCAAAGGCAAAGACAGCTATCTCGTGTGGGACGCAAACTCTTTCAATCAGCAGTTCCTTGAAGACTATCAGATAATGGTGTCTGCCACCGAAGACAACAGCGCAGCATACACAGAAGTGCTCAACGTTGAGGGCGAGACAGCAGAACCAAAGACACGCGGAATAAGTCTGGCCGACTATGACGGCAAGGACATCTATATAGCAATACGCCTCAGAACCAAAGGCGGCGACTGCCTGCTGCTCGACAACATAGGCATATACACCGGCTCTACAGGAACAGGCGTAACAGCCGTTACCGGCGAGGGCGAAGGCATCATGATATCGGGCAACGAACTGCGGGCCGCCGAAGGCACAAAGAGCATAGCTATCAGCGACACGGCAGGCCGCACCACACTGACTGCCGAAGGCAACGTTGTCAGCCTGTCATCGCTTCCGGCAGGAATATACATTGCCACTGTAAAATCTGCCGACGGCAACGTCAGAGGATATAAGTTTGTGAAGAAGTAAAGACGCCGCATCACGGCAGACCATATTACGGCCGGGGGAAATTTTCTCCGGCCGTTATTATTTTTATAAACACAAGCCGGCACCGGCAGACGAGCATGGGAAAGACCTATCACAACAGGCTTTCAACATAGGCACGACGGAGCTATGATAACATCAAGCCCAAATCAACCGATTGAAGTTAAGGCAATGTAATCCGCAAGCTTCTGCCGTCATCGGCAGCCCGGCTTCAATCCAGCTTTTCAAAACAAATTTTAAAAAAAGTTCTTTTTTGATGTCACGTTTTTCCGCGTCATACGTTACCTTTATGAAACAATGATGAAACCGGAAGAATTTAACCGCATAATAATACCCATGCGCGACGAGCTGAAAGGGCTGGCACGCAAGCTTACGGGAGACGACTACAGCGCTGAGGACCTGGTGCAGGAGGTGATGCTCAAGCTCTGGAGCATGCGGGCTACGCTCGACCGGTATGAAAACAAAAGGGCACTGGCCATGACCATGCTGCGCAACAAATACAGCGACCAGTGGCGCCACGACCGGCTGGAAGACGGAAAGGCCTCAGCAACAGGCCTGACAGCCGACGACTGGCACAAGGCCGAAGCCAAAGACGAGGCCGACCTGATAAGACTTATCGTTGAACATCTGCCCGAACTGCAAAGACAGATATTCAAGATGAAGGAGATTGAGGGCTACGAAAGCTCTGAGATAATGAAAATCACGGGATGCACGGCCGAAAGCCTACGGCAAAACCTGTCGAGGGCACGCCGCAAGATACGTGAGGACTTTATAAAACTTACGGCCATAAGGGCCAAGAGAAAAGATTTACTGACGCTTTGAACGATATTTATAGTGTGATGAAAAAGGAAGAATATATTAAGCAGCTGCTCGACAAATATCTCGACGGTGAGACCTCATCGGCTGAGGAAAGGGCTCTGCGCGGATATTTTACCAACAGGGACAACAACATTCCGGAGGAATGGATGCCATACAAGGCTTTGTTTGCCTACATTGCCGAAGAACGGGCCGACGCCGTCGAGACTGCCCCAACAGCCGACAGCAGCCTCAACAAAGCAAGGAAGACCGGCCGCCACGGATGGATATACACGGCCATTACGGCAGCGGCAGCCATACTTATTGCGGTGGTGATGATCGCACTGCCGCGCCAGAGCGACAACTATGCCGTGATAGACGGAAAGGTGTACACCAACAAGAAGGTGGTTGAGGAAGAAGCCCTGAAGGCTCTCGAAATGGTATCCTCTGACGAGGAAGACAACTTTGGCGCGCTCGAACTGATGCGCCAATGACACTCTCTTACGGCTGAACGCCTCATGCAGGCGCATGAAAGACGATAATATAAACAACAATGTAAAAAACATTAACCCGAGATATGAAACAGCAATATTATAACCCGCAACTGCCGGCAACGCATGCTGACGCCATAGATGTTGTATGCGCTATAATGATAACGGCCATGACACGCCTTGCCGCGGCATGCAGACTGCCGGTTAACACATACTTCGGCAACAGCGAGGCCACACGACGCAACGCCAAAGGCACAAGCCGCGCACGGAGCGGCACTATGTGGCACGGACTATGCCGCATCTTGCTCATAGCCGCACTGGCCCTTACGGCCGCAACGCCAGCCATGGCGCAGGAGGGGCTTAACGTCAACAAGGTGTTTCAGCGGTTCGGACATGCCAAGGGCTGCAAGATGGTGGAGATGCACAACGCCAAGCTGAAGGGATATGAGCTGAAGGTGTACAAGAGCCTTACCTACAAGAACATCGGAGCAAGCATAGAGCCTTATCTGAAGGCCGACAGAAAGAACGCCAAGAAGATACGCGAGGTGGTTGAGAACGGCCAGATAGTGAGCGGATACTACATAATGCCGCCAAAGAGCAAGGGCATCAACCGCTACATATTGTTCAGTAAGGTGAAGCCCAACCGGGGAACGGTGATATACATAGAGGGCGAACTCTCGCCCGACGACATAATGAAACTGTGTTACGCATAATCAAAGAAACAAACAATAAATATGACAAATATGAAAAAGACACTACTTCTGGCGGCGCTGCTGCCCCTGACGGGCATGGCCGCCGAAACCGGCGACACTACATTCGTGGTGAACAACAAGAAGATTGTTGTAAACGATTCAGCAGGAAGCACAAAAATATCTGTCTACGGCAGCGACGGCAAGAAGTTTAACCGCACATACGAGACTAACTTTGTTGACGGACAAGAGATTGAGCGCGTATATGTAACGTCGCCCTTCATTCCGCAAAGCCTCAACCGCAAGAAGAGCAAGCCCAGAAGTCACTATCCGCTGTTCTTCATGGGCTTCAGCCAGCTTGCCGGAAGCGTGATGGGCACGGGAGGCAACGCCGGCATGCACACACGCGACTCAAAGTCGTGGGAATATGGCTTCACGCTGACAAGTCTGGCCTTCAGAATAACCAATCCGCTGGCGCTTACATCGGCGTTTCAGATAGGTCAGGTGCATCATCACTTTCAGGACAACTACGTTCTGTCTACAACCGACGGCATAACCTCCATGAGGCAGATTGAGGGCGAGACGCTCAAGAAGAGCTACATAAGCTACACCTTCATCCGCATTCCGGTGATGTTAGAGTGGCAGAAGCGCACCGGCGGCGCTGATATGTTCGCGGCAATAGGTCCGTCTATTGAACTGCGCTGGAACGACCACTCGCGCTACTTCATCGGAAAGAACAAGACCACCGAAACAGGCGACATAAACATGAATCCCGTGGGCCTCAACCTCGACATACGCGCCGGCTACGGCTGTCTGATGATCTACGCGCGCACGGCTCTCACGCCGCTGCTCAAGACAAGCGTTGCACCCAAATGCTATCCCGTGTCGTTCGGACTGGGCATACGTATATAACACAAACAATAACCCTAAAACACATTAATGATGAAACTGCTATTCTTATTTACGGCACTCATACTTTCTGCCACAGCATACGCCGAGGAGGCCAACGACACTACGTTCAACGTGAAAGACAAGAAAATAGTTGTAGACGTGCAGGACAGCAAAACAATAGTGAAAGTTTACGACAACAACGGTTTTCAGCTTCTGAAAACACGTGAAATGGAGTACGTTAACGGTCAGGAAGTGGAGCAGGTTTATGTAGGTTCACCTCTAATTCCTACTGAAAACCTGCAGAACCTGAAATTCCGCTCATATCTGCCGACTATATGGTATGGTTACAACTATATGGGCAACAAAATAGGTTCTACAAAAAATGAGGGCATATACAGCCGCAGAAGCAAATCGTTCGAAATAGGAATAACGCCGTGGTCGTTTGCCCTGCCATTCGACAAGAGCAATACATTAGGACTGGTTGGAGGCGTTCAGCTAACATGGGTACACATGTGTTTCGACAAGAACTATGCAGCAGGCATGCAGGGCGACAGGCTCGACTTTACCAAACTTGACATGAAGGCATCAGGCAACAACATGAATTACGGAACACTGCGCATACCTTTGATGCTCTCTTTACAACATGACTATCGTTCATATTGCATGAATCTCGGAATATCCGCAGAGGTGCGCACTAATGGTGCTTACCGCTTCTCTCCTGCAGCAGGCAGTGCCGCACCGAATGTCCCTGACGCCATAAGACTTAACCGCTTCGGACTTAACCTTGAATATTCTTTTTGTTTCATGGGTATATATATGGGAGCGTCAATGTCCTTAACTCCGTTGTATAAGACAATAACAAACAATAAGGCTTATTATACTTCCATTCATATGGGCATTAATCTGCCGGAAATGATACGTTATTTTAAAAGCGACAAGAAGAAATGACAAACATCAGATATGACGTAACAATATAAAGACATTAAAGAGTTTTTCCGAAATACCACAAATCTAATTAAGTAGGCTTATAACAGGACAATGCTTCATGTTCCGGCAGACATTAAAAAATCTGCCGGAATTTTATTTTGTCGCTATATATTCATACTGACTATCGGCACTTAACATCAATCATTAAGCATACGGCAACGCAAAAACAAATAACATACAATGGCGCATAAAGTCGACCGGCAATAGCGATAACACGGGCTATAGCCAACTAAAAACAGGTGTTGGCCTGCATGAAGTCAATCCAAAGCAGGAATATAAAGCGTGATTATTTTTCTTAAAAAACTCATCACTCGTCACATCAGCACATAACCTTCTGATTTACAAAGCATTAGAGTGTGACGAGTTGAGATTTCAACTCGTCACACCATAACATTCTGACAGACAGCACATTAAGCCATGATGTGACGAGTGACGAGTTTTTAACAAAAACTTTTTTGCTTATGCTCTCTGCCGCCATGTTACATGGCGCAAAAAGTAGCCTTTCATACTGCGAAACATGCCTTTTCATAATGCAAAAGGGCACCTTTGAGCATGTAAAAAGCTACCTTTTGCAATACAGTTGATGGCGTTTTGCATAAAGCAAAATCTGTATTTACGGAAATTATGCAATAAAAAAATCCCCTCAACTCACAACAACCGAAGAGCCAAGGGGATATTATCTCAAACTATGTTTATCAATATAACAGAATCAGTCCGGCAAAACCGCTGTAGCATATCATGCGTATCGGATTGATCTTGAAATGCCACGTGCCCACCATGGTTGCCACAAAGAGGAAGCAGCTAATCCAGAACTGCCAGGGATTGACAGACGGGGCACTGAAGTTCTCGGGCGTCATAAGCAGCAGAGTGGCAGCGCCGAGCAGTCCGACAACGGCAGGACGAAGGCCTGAGAATACGCTCTGAACCGTGGGCGTGTTCATATATTTCATGAACAGGCGCGATATCAGAATCATTAGTATTAGCGACGGCAACACCAGCGCAAAGGTGGCTGTTACGCTGCCGAGGATAGACATCCAGTAGCCGTAGCCGGCATTGTGAACGGCAGTATAGCCGCAGTAGGTGGCAGAATTGATGCCGATAGGGCCCGGCGTCATCTGGCTTATGGCCACGATGTCGGTAAACTCGCCCGTGGTGAGCCATCCGTGATTGTGCACCACCTCTCCCTGAATGAGCGAGAGCATGCCGTAGCCGCCGCCGAAGCCGAACAGACCTATCTGAAAGAACGTTATGAACAAATACAGGTAAATCATAAGAATATGCTCTTTATTTGGTTCGTCATTTTTTTAGATTAATGTCACTCCGTAGGCTTTATATACTTGCCGTAGACATAGCCGCCGATGCCGGCAATGAGGATAACAAGTATGGGCGAGACGCCGAGCAGCCATATAGCCAGCGCACCGGCAATGGGTATCCAGCAGTTAGTAAGAGTGATCTTGGCACTCTGTCCCAGCTTGAACGTAGGCACGGCTATGAGAGCCACAACAGCCGGACGTATGCCGCGGAAGATGGCCGCAACAACCTTGTTGTCCTCAAACTGATGGAAGAACATGGCTATGGCCAGAATGATAAGAAACGAGGGCAAGGCTGTGCCCAGACTGGTACACACGGCGCCCTTCACCTTCTTCATCTTGTAGCCTATAAACACGCTCACGTTGATGGCGAGCACGCCCGGACAGCTCTGGGCTATGGCTATAATGTCGAGAAAGTCTTCCTTGCTCACCCACTTCTTCTTGTCGACCACCTCCGACTCTATTATAGGAATCATGGCGTAGCCGCCTCCCAGGGTGAACAGGCCTATCTTGAAAAAAGTCTTGAAGCTCTCTAAATAAAAGTTGCTCATCCTTGTTTTAGTTGTTTAAAAACGAAAAGTAAAAAGACACGCGCTCCGCCTTGTCCGGCCTTTGCCGCACCGCCTTGCAGTAAAGGCGCCACGGGCTGTGCTGACGGCCGTCATGACAGGACTCTTGTCTTTTTACTTTTCAGCTTGCTTGTTTATTATTTGTTCTCTTCAATCCACTTGCGCGCATTGACAAAGGCCTCAATCCACGGCGTAACGTCGTCGTTGCGGCGGTCGGCCGGATACCATGCGTTCTGCCACGGGAAGATGGCGCGCTCAAGGTGAGGCATCATTGCCAGATGGCGTCCGTCGGCTGAACAGATAGCTGCAACGGCATAGTCAGAGCCGTTGGGGTTGCCCGGATATTCGGCATAGTTGTATTTTGCAACAACATTATATTTGTCTTCGCCTTCGGGCAGATAGAACTTGCCTTCTCCGTGAGCCACCCATATGCCCAGCTTGTTGCCGCTCAGCGAGCCGAACATTACGCTGTTGTTCTGCTGTATGTCAAGGCTGAGGAATGTGCTCTCAAACTTGTGGGAAATATTATGCAGCATCTTTGTCTTCTTCTCGTGCTCAGGATTGATGAGATTGAGCTCAACCATCAGCTGGCAGCCGTTGCAGATGCCGAGCGACAGAGTGTCCTTGCGGGCATAGAACTTGTCGAGAGCCTCCTTAGCCTTCGGGTTGAAGAGGAACGCTCCTGCCCATCCCTTGGCAGAGCCCAACACGTCAGAGTTGGCGAAACCGCCGCAGAACACAATCATGTTGATGTCCTCGAGAGTCTCGCGGCCGCTGATAAGGTCGGTCATCATCACGTCCTTAACGTCGAAGCCTGCAAGATAGAGCGAGTAAGCCATCTCGCGCTCGCCGTTGGTTCCCTTCTCACGTATGATGGCAGCCTTGATGCCTGTATGCTCGCGGCGGTCGGCCGAAATGCCATACTGCTCGAGCTTGCCTGTGAACGAGTCGTTGAACTTCATCTCCAGCGGCTGTTTCTTATAGTTGTCATGACGGGCGTCGGCACATCCGTTCATGCTCTGGTCGCGGTCGAGCAGATATGAAGTCTTGTACCATACGTCACGCAGAGCGTCGATATCAAATTCGTGGTTGAACGCACCCTTGGCAACCTTCAGCGTGCGTGTGCCTACAGCCGGCTTGCCTATCATGGCGTAGCTTATGCTGTTGTTGTCCATTATGGTCTTGAACTCTTCAGCATCCTTGTCGGCAATCTGAACGATAACGCCGGGGTTCTCTGCCATAAGAATCTTAACCATGTCGTCGCCGCCAATCTCCTTCAGGTCGATGTCCATGCCGCCCTTGGTGTTGGCGAAGCACATCTCGAGAAGAGTGGTTATCATACCGCCGGCGCTGATGTCGTGACCTGCCATTACGAGGTCTTTCTTGATAAGCTCCTGAACGGTGTTGAACGCATCGCGGAAGTATTCGGGATTCTTCACAGTAGGAACGTCGTCGCCTACCTTGCCGAGGCTCTGTGCAAAGGCACTTCCGCCCAGGCGCTGCTCGTCGAACGAGAAGTCGATGTGATAGATGCTTGAGTTTGCATCGTTGACAACAACGGGAGAAACCACCTTGCGTATGTCTGAAACCTCACCGCCGCTGCTGACGATAACTGTTCCCGGGCTGATAATCTTTGTTCCGTCGGGATACTGCTGACTCATTGAGAGAGAGTCTTTACCTGTAGGAACGTTCACCTTGATGTCGCAGCAGAAGTCTGACAGAGCCTTGACTGCGCTGTAAAGACGTGCATCCTCGCCTTCCTGTGAGCGGCAGGGCCACATCCAGTTGGCAGAGAGGCTTACGCTGTCGAGACCGTCCTCGAGCGGAGCCCATACGATGTTGGTGAGCGACTCGGCCACTGACAGCACGCTGCCTGCCTCGGGCGAAGCCAGACCTGCCTGAGGAGCGTGTCCGAGGGCTGTGGCTATACCCTTGCGTCCGCGATAGTCGAGAGCTACGACGCCGCAGTCAGACAGAGGCAACTGTATTTCGCCCTGACACTGCTGGCGCGCAATCTTACCTGTAACGCTGCGGTCAACCTTATTTGTGAGCCAGTCTTTGCAGGCAACGGCCTCAAGCTGCAGCACGCGGCTGAGATACTCGTCGAGCTTGTCCTGGCTGTAAGTTACGTCTTCATAGTGGCGCTCTACGGTCTTGTCCACCATATATGTCTTTGGTGAATGACCGAACATCTGAGCAACGTCGAGGTCGAAAGGCTTAACGCCGTCGCCCTGAACGAACGAGAAGTGAGCGTCGCCTGTGGTCTCGCCTACCACATACAGCGGAGCACGCTCGCGCTCAGCAATCTTGCGCACATGTTCAATATGTTTTTCGTCAATGAGCAGCCCCATGCGCTCCTGACTTTCGTTTGCTATAATCTCCTTGCTCGACAGTGTCTTGTCGCCTATAGGCAGCTTGGTCATGTCTATCTGACCGCCGCACTCCTCAACGAGCTCCGACAGACAGTTGACGTGTCCTGCCGAACCGTGGTCGTGGATGCTGACAACCGGGTTTACATCTTCCTCGCACAATGCACGTACAAGGTTGTAAGCACGCTTCTGCATCTCGGGGTTGGCACGCTGAACGGCGTTAAGCTCAATGCCGTTGCTGTAGCGGCCTGTGTCTACAGAAGAAACGCTTCCGCCGCCGAGACCGATGCGATAGTTGTCGCCACCTACAACGACAACCTTGTTGCCCTTCTGCGGCTCCTTCTTCAGGCAGTCGCGCTTTGTGCCGTAGCCTACGCCGCCGGCAAGCATGATAACCTTGTCATAAGCATATTTCTCGTCGCCTTCCTTATGCTCGAACGTAAGCACAGAACCTGTGATAAGCGGCTGACCGAACTTGTTGCCGAAGTCTGACGCACCGTTAGAAGCCTTGATAAGAATCTGCTCAGGTGTCTGATACAGCCATTTGCGCACGGGCAGGATGTCCTCCCAGTCGCGTCCGCCGTCGATGCGCGGATAAGAAGTCATGTAAACGGCTGTTCCGGCGATAGGCCATGAACCTACGCCACCGCCCATACGGTCGCGGATCTCACCGCCTGTACCTGTAGCGGCACCGTTAAACGGCTCTACGGTTGTAGGGAAGTTGTGTGTCTCGGCCTTCAGAGAGATAACGCTCTCGATATCCTTAACACGGAAATAGTCAGATGTCGACTGGTCTTCCGGGGCAAACTGCTCGATGACAGGGCCCTGAGAGAAAGCCACGTTATCCTTGTATGCACTCAGAATCTTGTGAGGATTCTCCTTTGTCGTCTTCTTGATCATGTTGAAGAGCGACGACTCCATCTCCTTGCCGTCGATGATGAACACACCGCCGAAAATCTTGTGACGGCAGTGCTCTGAGTTGATCTGTGCGAAACCGAAAATCTCTGAGTCGGTCAGCGGGCGGCCGAGCTCTTTCTCAATCTTGTGCAGATACTCAATTTCTTCAGGCGACAGCGCCAGACCTTCCTGCTCGTTGTATTCCTCAAGGTTGTCAACGTGCTTGATAGGCTCCGGCTTGTGGTCAACAGTGAAGATGCTCTGGTCGAGTCCGTCGTACATGCGCTGCAGCATTGGGTCGTGGTCGGCATCCTTGCTGCTTACGGGGAAGTATTCCTCTATACGCGAAATGCCGTTCAGATTCATGTTTTGTGTAATCTCAACGGCATTTGTGCTCCAGGGGGTAATCATCTCGCGGCGCGGGCCCACGAAATATCCGCTGAGGCAGTTGTCTTCTACGAGTGTGGCATCGCCATAAAGCCAGCACAGTTCCTTTATTTCCTCGTTATTGAGCTGATGGTCAGCTTCGGTAGCAATAACGCTTTGTGATGGAGTTCTGAAAAAAAGAATCATATTTACGGTATATAATTGTTTGTTCTTGAAAGATATTCAGCTGCTCTCCTTGGCCGTCCGGCATAAAAGATTTCGAGATGCAGCTTTTCTTGTGCAAAGAAAATGCAAATCGAGAGCAGAATCGTCAAGCTCGCTTGAACGTTATGCCGAGATGCAGCTTTTCTTCTGCAAAGATAATGCAAATCGAGAGCAGAATCGCCAAGCTTGCTTGAGCGGTATGCCGAGATGCAGCTTTTCTTGTGCAAAGATAATGCAAATCGGGGGCAAGACAAAATAAATTCATTGATTTTTAATGGTTTGGGCTGTTTAATCATAACGCCGGCATGCCTTTCATACTATTGTTGCCGGCAACTGCTTTGCACGCATCGGCTGGGCGCCGGCTCAATGTAAGCTTCTTTCAGACGCAAAGCAACGCCCGGCGATAAGTTATAAAGTGTTAACAATTTGTTGAAATTGCAATGCGAACGGTTTTAATTCATATATTTGCAGACAAATATGAACGACCGTTCGGTTTTATTTGCCGCATATGGTCAACACGGTAAAAACACTTTAGAGAAAGACAAAGAATATTTATTGTTTAATTAAAAAAATTGAGTTATTATGAAAAACTTACAGAGAGTGCTTATGCTGGCCCTCGCAGCCATAATGATTACGGCGTGCAGCAAGTCGGGGCTGAAAGATCTGACAGGGGTGAAAATGGACACAGAGAGTGCTGTTGAGAAAGCCAAATCGATAGCAGCCGACAACATCAAGCCCGACCAGTGGAAGATAATCAGCGTGTCGTGGACCGAAGGCATGGGGCGCGACGAACTTTCTAACAACGTTTCTATTTTTACCTATGAGATGGTTGACAAAGACGGACGCGTGTGGAACCAGTCGTTCATGTCTGACCTGGGCTGGAAGGCAACAGAGCTTACTGACGCAGGATGGGAGAAATGGCACAAAAATCTCAACGCCAAAGACGTGCCTGCCATAGACATGGCCAACCTTAACCCTGCCGAAGTGATGAAGGACATTGAGGCTGCAAAGGCACTGATACCGGCCGAATTTGAGTTTAAGTCGATGGACAGCTACACGATGAACACATACGACGACCCGAAAGTTTCAATAAAACTCAACGTCATCGAGAAAGGTAAGGAGACCGTAAGCAATGCGGGACAGACATCAACGGTGTTCTATGAACTCGACTTCAGAAAGAACGCCAAAGGAAAGATGGAGCTTGTAAAACCATAACAACACATACAGCCTTGCGGAAACTTGACAAAGGATATGCCGCAAGGCTGTATTTTTTCCGGCAGACCGCAATATAGAAAAAATCTTGCCTCACAAAAACAAAGCCCATAAATTGTTCCGGCACAATAAAGACATCTGCTGCAGGCACAGCTTCTGATTACATGTTTGCCTTTTATTAATCTATCTGCAAACCAATTTATTGCAGCATCTTGTCCATTTGCTCATCATCAGAGTAAACACGGAACATTATCGGTATGGTGTATCTCACATCTATGCATTTGCCGTTCCGCTTACCGGGATTCCAGCGCGGCATGCCTTTCACCACGTCAACGGCTACGCTGTCGAAAGCATCGTTAAGTTTCTTAACGACCTTAACATCGGCTATGCTGCCGTCTTTCCTGACTGTAAACGAAACTACGCAACGGCCTGCCGACCGGGAGTCGACCGTCAGGTTGCGCTCAGCCATAATAGAGTCTACCGACGACTTGACATAATCTGCCATGGCCTTGACGCCTCCCTTAAACTGCGGCATAACTTCGTTTATCGCGCCAAACAATTGCCGGTCGTCTTTATCGGCAGACAAGCGCGGCTCTGCCTTGCCGCTGTTGTGCATAACCTTGATTGTGTCAACATTTTCCGCAGCCGGATTACGGCTTGACACTTCCGCCGGCTGACAACCTGAGTGGCATGAGCCGCAGCCTTGCCCTGCTCCGCCGCTGCTCTGTGCCGACGCCGTAAGCAGTCCGGCTGAAAGTCCTGCGAGCACCACTGCCCTGCCTGCGGCACGGCGCATGTCGAGCTGACGCCATAGAGCAGCCGCCTCGGCCTCGCATCGCGGACAAGTGCCGCTGCAGTCGCCTTCATAACGGCATTCAGCTGCAACATATTCAATACCGTTCGCCTCGGCTATACGGCGGCGCATGTCTTTCAGTATTCCGCAAATTTCCTTTCCCCGTGTCATGGTATTTCATAATTAAATTTGTCAAAATGTTCAAAGCCCATATTCCTTAACCTGGCTTCTGAACTTGTGCGGTCGGCATCGGTGTTATATCCGGGTATGAGCGGAAGCCGTATCACGCACCGCCCAGCCCTGCCGCCACCGGCTATAAGCGAGAGATTATCTATTACCTGCGCATTGTCGTGCCCCGTGTAGCGACGGTAGATGTCGGCATCAAGGTCTTTCACGTCGATAAACCATGTGTCTACAACATCTGCTATGGCCTCAACATTGGCGGCTGCCACATTGAGCGAAGTCTCAACATTGATTTTCCACTGCGGTCCGCAAAGCTCTCTGAACCTTACGATAAAATCAGAATAAAGCAGCGGTTCGCCTCCGCCGAAAGTTATTCCGCCGCCTGTGGCGAGGAAATAAAGCTCGTCTGCCCTGACTTCTTCATACAGCGTTTCGGGCGTATGCCACAAACACGGACTATCGTCTGCGCGGCACTGCGGATTGAGACAATAGCGACAACCGAGCCGGCAGCCGTGAAAGGCGGCAAGCGTGGTAACGCCGTTGCCGTCGGTCGCCATTCTGTGGCGCGACACACCGATAAACGGAACAAACTGCTCTTCGCTCATAACTTCACTTTTTTGGTCTTAGTCAAACGCCTGCACGCACTTCTCACCA
Source organism: Xylanibacter sp. (assembly GCF_057607445.1). Taxonomy (NCBI): domain Bacteria; kingdom Pseudomonadati; phylum Bacteroidota; class Bacteroidia; order Bacteroidales; family Prevotellaceae; genus Xylanibacter; species Xylanibacter sp. Next base: position 65,520 of record NZ_DBLZAX010000016.1, read on the forward strand.
TAAATTCATCCTGCCGTATAAGCGCCCTAAAGTATGACAGACACCAAGGATGACCATTATGCAAATATAATGATTTTAAAACAAACACGACCACAAATCTGTCATAAATAATATTTATGCCTGTGCGTCAGCATGCCGCAGCTATCAACAAGAAGCTGCTACCAAATAAAATAATTATATCTTTTTGCAGGACACGTATATTTTACAAATTTGCACATAAATTATTGACATGCGAACAAAATCAAAGTAAATACTGCTTTATGAGACGAATGAAATTATTAATCATTTTAAGTCTGCTTATTTGTTTAAGCACAAATGTTTATGCGCAGGTACTTAATTCCGGCAGATTAATTTTATTGATTGTCAGCTGCGCTCGGCATAACCAAATATAATTTGCTTCAGCTCTCGCTTGCACGACAATTGCAAATCTGCCGGAACATTACTCTTGTTGCTACATATCCGTCGGCACGGGGTACTGAAAGAGAACTGATGCACTCAGTTTGTAGTTTTCCTGTCACAAGGATGTGCACAACCTGCGTCAAGGATATGTACAAAGCATTACAAGGATGTGAACTTCCTGTTCAACGAACTAGAAAGTCATAGAAAGGAGTGTAGAGCCGGTCGTTCACCTCCAGATAGAGATAATTATTCTTGAAGTCATAGAGTTGGTTGAAACGTTGCAGGAAGTTGTTGCCCAACACGCCGTCCATCGCGTCACTGGCCTGTACACCCGTTGTCACCGTAGAAAAGGCACCGGGTATGCGAGGCAAAGTCAGTGAATCTCCCAGTGTTACCGAATCGAAGTACACATTCTGAAGTTCATCGCCGTCCTTCACCGTACCGGCTATGCGCGAGATGGCAAATGGTTTCTGTGTGCCCAGCAGGCCGTTGCGACGGACGAAAGGTGTATTGAGATCGAACACACGGTCGGAACCGGTATCCACCTCTACCGACACCAGATAATCCACTCCGCCGACACGCACGCCGACCGGAACGACCGGCAATCCAGACTCTCCAGGATCTCCAAGACGATAGTCCATCTTCAGCCTGACAGCCTTGTCCGATGCCGCCTTCTGCCCGTCGCCCAATTCATACAGGAAGATGGATTTCCGCCGATAATCAATGCGGACATCAAAGTTCCTCAGATAAGACAGCCCCAGCACACCGTCCCAGGCATCGGGCGGATAAGGAATAGCTATCAGTTTCAATCCGGAAATGGCCCGGCTGCCCATCCTCACCACCTGAGAGGACTCTGTGGAAGGAATGGTTTCCACCGAATTGGCGCTATTGTTCTCCACACTTCCCGTAAAGGCAGCCAGCCCTTCGGTGCGCGGCGAATTGGAATTAAGCGCCACATCCGTCGCTCCAGTGTCCAGCAGAAAGCGCAGGGGGCGGTCGTCCTGCCCGTTGATATAGACTGTCACATACAGACGGTTGTCGGCACCCAGTTCGAAAGGTATCGTGTCGACCGGAGATTTGCTAATCTGGGCATGCAGCTCAGGCAGACACAACAATGTGCACAAAATCAAAATTGCACTGATTCGTTTTATTCTCTTCATATTTGTGTTTTTAAAAGTTGCATGCAAAGATATACAAATTTCAATTCATGCAACAATTCTAATGTTATAAAAATACAAATACCAACAACAAAACAACAATATGTAAAGGAAAGCAGTCAAACCACAGATAAATGTAAACCAAAGCTAAGACATTATCTATTTTATTAAAGAACCTTCGCTGCCACACAACACATACAAAGATTTTTCGCCGCGTTACTACTTGCGCAAATCAGCCGAAACAACAGCATGTTTAAGTGAAGAGTGAAGAAACATCGTTCGACGTTAGTCAATTCAAATGCTTTGTGGTGATACAAAATATTGTCTTAAAGCAACAAAGCTAATGTTCTGTCGGATTTGCAAGTATTGTTGAGCGCAATGTTCTGTCGGTCGGGACAATAAGCCACAAGAGTAATGTTCTGTCGGATATGCTATCCGACAGCATGAAATATGAGGATCTTTGATCCGCAAGTCATACCTATTAATTAAAAATAGGAAGCAATCGGATTGTAAATCCTTATATTCAATTCCGGCAGATTACAAATCTGCCGGCACATTACTCTTGTTGCTACATGTCGTTGTTATTAAACCACAAAGCATATGACTTTAACTCCTTTAACTACTCTAACTCCTTTAACTACTAAAAAAACTCCTTAACTCCTAAAAATATAACCATTTAACGCCTCCAGAATCGCCATGCTCGTCACAGTTTCGTGATTTGGCTCGAAAAATGGCGAATTTTGCGCGTTTTTGTTAAGACGTTGATATATAATGCTTTACACATTTTGCAGGACAAAAAACGCAATAGTTAAAAAATATTACTCGGCCACTTTTCACCCAAAACCGATAGGTTTACCAACCGTAAGCAGCCCTTTTGCATCACGAAAAACGGCATTTTGCACCTTAAAATCCATGCTTTTGCGTCATTTTTATGCATCAAAAGCAAACAGATGTCAATAGATTTGCTGTTTTGATGTCACATCTTTAACATCCGTTATACATTGATTTTCCAGATTGAAAAAATATTTTGTCCTGACTTTTTACGGCTTTTCTGCTTTTTATAATGCCGGATAAATAAGATTTACGTACATTGACCATAATGATAAATGAGATGCATCAGCAGTCAAAAAAGCTCATAAGATATGACAAGAATTGGTATCTGTATTGAAACAACAATACATTCTATTCAGGCGCAAACGCCACATAAAATTTGCATACATGGGGGAAACCGGGCAATAACAACAGCATCCCCCATGATTAAATTCGCAGATGCTTACCAATATCTACATGCAAGAAAGATGTTTACTCTGATGTCGTCGTTCTTCATATCTTTCGTGGCACAAAACAGCACTTTTCCGCCTTAAAACCCACCACTTTCAAGAGACAAACCTATGGTTAACCGACCGTAAGTGGCCGAGTTATGTTTTTTAACATTTGCACATTCATTCACAAAAGCACGTATTTCACAATATATCAGCAACTTAACAAAAATATTCATTTTTGAGCATTTTTCGCATGAAAAGCCGGAAATGAGATGAGGACAGCAAGTCTGAGAGCGTCAAAATAAAAAAGTTTTCTGTCGCAATCGTGCCGTCATGATAAAATTTCCGAACATTAATCAGTTCGATTAATGAGATGCGGCAGCAAGCAAGACACAATAGCTTTGTTGCTACATACCGAATTGCAGAGAAACAGCAAGACTAATGTACTGTCGGATATGCCATCCGACAGCATCGAATATCAGGATCTGCGATCCGAAAAACATACCTATTAATCAAAAAATAGGAAGCAAGCGGATTGAAAAATCCTTATATTTTATTCCGGCCGATTACAAATCAGCCGGCACAATAGCTTTGTTGCTACATACCCGTCGGCACGGGAAAAATTCGACAGCATTGAGAAACAGCAAGACTAATGTTTTGCCGGATATGCTATCCGGCTGTATCGAATATAAGGATCTGCGATCCGAAAAACATACCTATAAATCAGCAATAGGAAGCAAGCGGATTGAAAAATTAGCTTCGCTGACCGTTGGTTCTTATACTTAATTCCGGCAGATTAATTTTATTGATTGTCGACTGCGCTCGGCATAACCAAATATAATTTGCTTCTGCTCTCACTTGCACGACAATTGCAAATCAGCCGGCACATTAGCTTCGTTGCTACATACCCGGCGGCACGGGACAAAGATATTGATACTTTCAGCTGTCCTATTGTTTTTAAACTGCCGCCTTGCAGATGATATGTCCTGACATAGCCCACAATACCAACAAAAAACAAGCGAAATAACCTATTTAGGTTAAAAGAATAAAAAAACAATGCTGTGCCTTGATTTTTCACAGGCAGAAGAGTAACTTTGCGACATAACATAAAAACACAAGAATATGAAAAACAAATTTTTAAGGATTGGGCATCATAATAAAATGTCTGCACGGCATACACAAGCAACGAACGACATTATGTAACCACAAAATTTTTAAATAAGCTATGGCAAACGTATGGAAGATAGGCTCGCGCTGGAGCGACGACGGTGGGCGAGACTCAAGCATAATTTCGATATTCAGAAGGAGCAATGTTGTTTTCTTAGGACATAGAGACTATATAGAGCGTTTTAAGAATGAAGTAAAGAAGGGCGACTATTTCGCTATTGCCGATGGTCTGTTTGTTCAATCGGTGGCTAAGGCTACATCAGACCCGATACAATTAAAGGAACTGATAAAGCAAAATGCCATTAAAGTTAAGAAGGGTGAACCGTTCGACCTGGAAGACGACTGGGGATATGGAGTTAAGGTAAAGATAGTGGACTTACCTAAAGACCAAATGTTCGATTATAAAAGAGGTTGTTTCTTTAAAGCAAACTCTATAGCTGAAAAAGTGAAAAAACTATTTAACGAAAAATTGGAACACAGAATGGACATAACGGCAAAGACGTGCAGAATTAAAGGCAAGCAAGAAGAATGTAACGGCAAAGAATCTATTATTAACGGCCGTACAAGATACGTGATACCCGTTTATCAAAGAGAATATTCGTGGGGATACGAGCAGATAACAAGGTTTGTTGACGACATATTCAAAGGCTTCTGGGGCGTGGACAGAAAGATAATAAAAGAGCCTTTATTTATTGGAACCATGCAGCTTTCATATGAAAAATATATCAATGAAAACGAATGTGAACAAGATGTCATTGACGGGCAGCAAAGACTCAGTACGATTATATGCATGCTGAAATATCTGAAACTGAAATATCCGTCGGCCGAAGCGTTAAAGCAGACAGGAAGCCTTGACTGGATAGAGACACGAGTAAACAACGGCAAGGAAGAAGAATATCTTAACGCCATGCTTTCGTTGGATTGCCTAAACAAGACAGACCTTGATACAGAGCAAAACAACTATATCAAAAGCATTGCCGTCATAGACGAATGTTTTAAAGAAATGACTACGGACAATGAAGGAAATCAGCTTGCAAAATTCTCTGAGAATATAGATTCGTTTGTTGAATATATCTTAAACGACATATTGTTTGTGGTTATCGAAACAGTGGCAGGATTATCCAAGACCATTCAGATATTCAACACTATTAACACAGCCGGTCTTGACCTTAACGGTGATGACTTGTTTAAGGTACGCCTATATGAATATCTGCACGACATAAAGAGCCTTGGTGAAGAAACTTTTAATGAGATTGGCGAAATATACAAGAATGTGAAAATCAGAAACGACAAATGGAGAAAAACACATAACTGGGATTTGATTGACATCAGACTGGTGCGGTCGATTTATAAAGAATACATCATCTCGAAATACAAACTGCCGACAAGCCTTTACGCTAAAGCCACCGACACCTTCTTTGACGAACTGTTTGATGTCTTGCTCAACGTACAAGGACATAACGACATGACAGGAGTTGAACGTGTGGAGCTGTCTTTGGAAGATTTATGGAATATTATAGAGGTTGCGTGTCTTTGGAGGGGAAGCGACTTTAGAAATAACGACGAATTTATTTCTTACACATTGACAGAACGCTCACGCTACAACCGCTACTTAAGCATTGCATACCTGATATTGCTTTCAAATAAGGATAAACAAAAAGAAGAAAGGCTTGATGAAGTTTACGGCGTATTACGCCTGCTATGCAGAATGTTCTTCTGCTGGAGCATAATGTATGCCCGGCAAGTAAACGAGATGCATTCATTTATGCGTAACATCTATAATAAGACAGCGGATTTCCAAAACAATAAAGAAGATATATTTTCATCGCTGACTAAAAAGATAAAGGAAAATGACAACAGGATGTTTAGAACTAACTGCATAGGCCAGCCTATAGCGGACAACAGGGTTTGGAAAGACCTGATTTGCCTGTTAAGCGATTATATAGATGAATCAGAAGTTGGAACAACGCTTGAAGAACTAAAAGAAAAATTTGAATGGGGCTATTATGACATTGAGCACATTCACGCCAACTGCAATGAGAAAGAGGGAACCGATATTGACGGGGATTTACAAAACAGCATTGGCAACCTGATGCTGCTCGAATATGACATAAACAGATCTATAGGCAATCTGACTTTTAAGGAAAAGAAAGAACGCGGCAACAACAAGCTATGCTACAAAGACAGCCGCTTTGCCGTGGTGAAGAAAATAATGAAAAAAGAGAATTGGGGCAAAGAAGAAATAGAGGAACGCAGAAAAGAGGAAATAGAGAAAATATCGCGCTTCATATTCGAATGATATGAAAATATAATCAGACATAACGGAATTTTGCGTATTCCTTCTCATTTAATGTTCTGTCGGATATGCACGTATTGTTGAGCGCAGCGAAAAATTCGACAGCATCGAGAAACAACAAGACTAATGTTCTGGCGGATATGCTATCCGACAGCATCAAATATAAGGATCTGCGATCCGCGACTCATACCTATTAATCAAAAAAATAGGAAGTAATCGGATTGAAAAATCCTTATACTATATTCCGGCAGATTGCAAATCAGCCGGCACAATAGTTTTGTTGGTATATGCCTATTGTAGGGAGATTAATTTTATTGATTGTCGGCTGCGCTCGGCATAACCAAATATAATATGCTTCTGCTCTCACTTGCACGACAATTGCAAATCAGCCGGTACATTAGCTTTGTTGCTACATACCAGGCGGCACGAAAATTTGATGCATACATCATTCCACGGCAGTATCTCTTACGAAAATTTACTGACAAAAGAATAAAAAAGACAAGCCTGTGTCATGATTTGTCACAGGCTAAATTGTAACTTTGCAGCGTAACCTAAAAAAACAATAAATATATGGCAGCAAATATATTTGGACGGTATGTATGGCTGATAGACATCCTGCGCAGGTATAAGCGCCTGACATTTAAGGAAATATGTTCGTTGTGGCAGGAAAGCGGACTAAGCTATGGCGAGGAACTGCCACTGAGGACATTCCATCGCCACCAGGATGCAATAAAGGACATCTTTGACGTGTATATAGAATGCGACAAGAAGGACGGATACAGATATTATATTGACGAGCCTGAAAGGCTTGAAAGCAACAACCTGTACAACTGGCTCATAAGTTCTTACTCTACGCTCAACCAGATAAAGGCCGACAGCAAGCTGGAGAACAGAATTATATTTGAGAACATACCGTCGGGACAGACATGGCTGACACATATCGCAGAAGCCATGCGCAACAACAGGGTGCTGAGCATAACATATCACGGATTCGGCAAGTCGGAGTCAACAACATTCGACATAGAGCCATACTGCCTTAAAGTGGCTCACCGCCGCTGGTATGTGCTGGCGCGAAGTCCCTATTATTCTGAAAAGAACAAAGAGAAAGGCATCAAGCCATACGATGTATTCCGGATATATGCCCTCGACAGGATAATGGATATACAGGACACGGACAAGACGTTCACAATGAACAAAGACTTCGACGCGGCGAAATACTTTGAAGGCTGCTGCGGAGTGATTACGTCTGACGAGCCTTTACAAAGGATTGTGGTGCGTGCATACGACAACTTCGTAGATTATCTGCGCACGCTGCCGCTGCATGAGTCGCAGCGCGAACTCAGCAGCGACGAAGAGTCTACGCTGTTTGAATATCACCTCAAGCCTACGTTCGACTTCTATCAGCTGATACTTGCGCAGGCAAACCAGCTGGAGATAATAGAACCTGAAGCGGTGAGAGAGGAAATGCGCGGCCTTGCCCTGCACATACTGAAATTTTACGACAAGCCTTAACAGCCTAAAATCTATGCGCGGCAGGAAAGGGACGTCAATAATATAGCATGAAAATGAGACGGGATATCCCAACTTACCGCAGACATGTCATATAGTTTCGGCAGGATTGCAGCCTTATATCAAGCAGACGGCAAGACTATGACAGGAAACTATAACTTAAATTTTCAGATGCCGGAACTTTAACTCAAGATCGGGCAGCAACCTACACAATAAACATTAAATATAAAAAATCAACAAAAGAAACGGGGCGCCGGCAAGGCGTCCCGTCATTCACGTTATTAGAAAGAGTCCATTCAGATATTTGACCGGTTTCGTATCATTCCCATACAATAGGCACATTCTTCAACTGAATATACTCGTTGATGGACGACGAGTTTCGGCCTCCGCCAAGATTCCACGGACCTTTAACAAGTACAAACGACGTAACCGTGGAAGGTACCTCACAGATAGTGGCAAACTTCAGTTTTACAGCCACATCGGGATTAAGGTTCTTCTTGTCGTCATAGTCGCAGCCAGCACCATACTCGTTGCCGTCGGCATCATAAGCTTTTGTAAGACCGGCTCCGCCTACAAGCGCATTCTGTATACTCAGACTTACGGCTTTTACCTTAACATAAATGTCAACGCGGTTGGAGCCCTTGCTGCCCTTGGCCTCAACAAACTCCAGCGTGAAATACTTTGAGCCGGGATTGCCCACCAACACACCCGAGGCTGACGGAAGATAGCTTACAGAAGGAGCATTCTGAGCTGTCGTGGTAGTGGAGGCTGTGCCGGTAGTAGTGGTTCCGGTAACTTCCTGCACGACGCCCTTAGCGGCTTCTTTCAGTTTCTTGAAAAACTGCGCATCGGCCTGCTGAGGTATTGCAAAGAGAGCTATTGCAGCAATGCAAACTGTTCTGATAATCTTTTTCATAACCAAAAAAATTTTTAATATTAAACAATCATTTCTATAAAATGCACTTAAGCTCGTAACTTCTAACTTTCGCCGTTCCTGCGTTCGGCAATCTTCCGGTTGGCACTGTCGCGTGCCGCCGAATTATGGTGCAGATGTCCGTCGTCATCGCGAAACACCGGTCCGGGAGACTTATGGTTGGCAAACTCGTCAACCATCGAGCTGCCCTTGCCCATTCCGTTTGTAAGTATAAAGAATATCGCGCCACAGGCAGCCACGGTTATAAGCACCTGGAAGAACAGCGCAATAAGGGCTACAAGGAACACAAACACAGCAAGGCAGACGGCAACGACACAGACTGCCGAGAACACGGTGAAGACAACGCCGTGCTTTATACCGACAGACATTATGTTGCGCACAAGCGACCATGCAAGTCCGGCTATGACGAGAATCCAGAAGGCTGTGGTGCCGATGCTGTTCTTCGTATCATCGGAAGCGCCGAAGATGTCTGCTCCGACAGATAGCACAAACACTACGGGAAACGTAAGCACAAAACAGATGAAAAGCAGTTTCATCGAGAGCGACTTGCCCATCATTTCCTCAAGTACGCCCTTAAACATGAATATCTGTCCTATCTGAAGCACCACAAACACTGCAAAGGGTATAATGCGGAACAGCTTTGACCAGAATCCGTACTCCTTTGACAGGCACCACCACATACAGTTGTTGCCCACTATGGCATAAATAAGAACCTCGAGGATAGTGGCGGCAAGCATGCAGCCGGCAGCCGTGAGTATAGGCAGGTTGCTTTTACTGCCGTTTCGCCCCTGAAACAACAGGGCTACGAAGCCGCCCAATACCAGCAGGAAGACAAACCAGTAAGGCAGAGTTGACGTTAACAGAATTTCTTTCATGGCATATAGATTATATTTAACTTATTACAGCGTGCAGGCACATCTGATGTCGTTTGCAACATTTACATAGACGAATGTATATTGTTTTTAATATTTTTTGCAAATATAACTACAAACATATATTTACACAATAACGGAAATCCGTGATTTTATGCACATAAAACCGTTATTCCGTCAACATTTAGCCAAGAATCAATACAAAAACAATATCAAGATATCAAGGAATGGCATAGTATGGCTTAAACCCCAATCGCTTTTTATGTTCAAATCCAAATATTTTAACTATTTTTCAAACAATTATGTAGACATTCTATATTCAGGATTGTAAAGTTTGTTATTTCTGGCCATGGCAGTAACAAGATTGATCAGTTTGTTCTTGACATTGTTAAGTGCGACCTGATTTTTCTTCCCCTCTTCCACAAGCCCCGAATAATATTTCGAAATGGTCTTGTTATATCTGATAGCAGCCAATGCCGCCTGCGTCAACATGGCCTTTATCTGCCGGTTGGCCATATAGTGTACATGGGGATCAGTATTTATGCTGGTACACGAAACCTTGCCAAATGGAGCTATGCCATAGTAACACGCTATCTTTCTTGCATCATAGTTGAACCTGCGGAAGTTGTAGGTATATACCATCAGACAGACCGCGTTCTGGAATCCCATGCCCAGCATGGAAGTTACAATGCGGTAAATCTCAGAGAGTTCATAGTTGGCCTCTATGAGCTCTGATATCCGCCTGCCCAACTTTTCTATCTCCTTGTTCAGTTCTGATACTATATGCCTGCCGCTCTGTGAGATTATTGTCTTTACGTGGGACTTCTCCATGGTCAGTCTCTTAGAGACTGACCATGGAGAAGCCACAATAAAGACAATGTTATAAAAATAATAGCTAAAATATTTGGATTTGAACATAAAAAGCGATTGGGGTTAAAATAATGATTTCCATCATAATATCATTCCCATCCGTCCCATAAGTCTTATTAGCCTTATTAGGCTCATAAGTCCCATACGCCGTGGAACCAAAAAAAAAGAGTCCCTGACGTCATAACTGACGTCAGGGACTCAACTCTGAAAAAAAAGGCGGCCTCCTACTCTCCCGCATTGCATTGCAGTACCATCG